>NZ_JBLVOL010000020.1:18255-44687 GCF_053543755.1 Achromobacter semiaridum
CCCCCCCGCACAGGGAAGGCCGGGCTTAACGCACCGGCCAGCCGTACATCAGGCCGCCCTGGGTCCACTGCTTGTTCAGGCCGCGTTCCAGTTTCAGCGGGCTGTCCTTGCCCATGGCGCGGTCATAGCTTTCGCCGTAGTTGCCCACCTGCTTGATGATGTTGTAGGCCCACTTGTCGTCCAGCCCCAGGTTCTTGCCCATGCCCGGCGTCACGCCCAGGATGCGCTGCACGTTCGGGTTGGTGCTCTTGAGCATGTCGTCCACGTTCTTGGACGTGATGCCGTATTCCTCGGCTTCCAGCATCGCGTTCAGCGACCAGCGCACCACGTTGAACCATTGTTCGTCGCCTTGGCGAACCATCGGGCCCAAGGGTTCCTTGGACAGGTTTTCGGTCAGGATTTCCCAGTCTTCCGGCTTGGCCAGGCGCGTGCGCATGTTGGCGGCGGTGTTGGACTTGTCGTTGGTGTAGGCGTCGCAACGGCCCGATTCCAGCAGACGGAAGTTCTCGTCGTAGTTCTCGACCAGCACGGGCTTGAACGTCAGGCCACGGCTGCGGAAGTAGTCGGCCAGGTTCAGTTCGGTGGTGGTGCCGGGCTGCACGCAGATCGTCGCGCCGTCCAGTTCCTTCACGCTCTTGACGTTCATGGACTTCTTGACGATCAGGCCCTGCGCGTCATAGAAGTTCACGCCCACGCCGATCAGCCCCAGCGTGGTGTCGCGGGTCAGCGTCTGCGTGGTGTTGCGCGACAGCATGTCGATTTCGCCGGACTGCAAGGCGGTGAACTTCGCTTGCGCGGTCAACACATTGCCCTTGACCTTGGACGCGTCGCCGAACATGGCGGCGGCCACGGCGCGGCACATGTCCACGTCCAGCCCCGTCCATTCGCCCTTGCTGTCCAACACCGAGAAGCCGGGAATGCCGGCAAAGCCGCACTGCAAGAAACCCTTTTTCTTGACGGCATCGAACGTCACGCCGGCTTGCGCGCCAGAGGCGGCGCACAGCAAAGTCGCCGCAACGGCGGTGGTCAGAAACTTACGCATGGAGAATGCTCCTGGGGAGGGGGTCGAAAACGCTTGGAATAAGCGACAGGGAAAGCGGCGTCCGTCGCGCACGCGCAGCCGATCGCCGGCTAAGGCCGGGGTGGGGCGCGCGAAGGCGAGGGGCAGGAAGTGGGCCCGGGAAAACGGGCGCGAGTTGACCGGCTCAGGCGGTCAGGGGGTATGCCGATGGATACGCGTCGTGTAGCGCTGGAACGTCGTGCGTAGAGATAGGATCGGACTCATCGGCGGTACTTGTACAACGAGGGTCATAACGAAAGTCATGCTTGGGCGGGCGCTTTGGCCGGTAACCCGGCATGAGCTCAATCCCTTAAGTCATGAGACGTATGATGGCAGCTGTCATACAAGCTAGCAAGTAAGGGGATTCCCGTAATTCCGCGCCGGGCGGTGACGAATCCGGCACGGTTTCCCCTGGCAAGCCGGCTTATTGGGCGGGCGCCTGCGACAGCAGCTTGCGGTATCGGGCGATGCTGTCGCCCAGATGGCGGGCCATGGCGGCGCGCGCGGCGCCGGGGTCGCGGCGCATGATGGCGGTGAGGATGGCCTCGTGTTCGCGCACGTTGCGGGTTTCGTAGGTTTCCAGTTCTTCGGGGGTCTTGCCGCCGT
This sequence comes from Achromobacter semiaridum, assembly GCF_053543755.1. NCBI lineage: Bacteria > Pseudomonadati > Pseudomonadota > Betaproteobacteria > Burkholderiales > Alcaligenaceae > Achromobacter > Achromobacter semiaridum. Next base: position 19,922 of record NZ_JBLVOL010000020.1, read on the forward strand.
GCTTGATGTTCAAGTCCAGCATGACGTCGCGCACCGCTGCGCGCAGCAGCGCGGGAAAGTGCGGGTTGTTGGACGCCTTGGCAATGGACAGGTGGAATTCGTAGTCGGCCTTGACGGCGGCTTCCATGTCGCGCGTGGCGCGGTTGAACGCGTCGAACGCTTCCACGATGCCGCTCAGGTCCGAGGCGCTGCGGCGCTCGGCCGCCAGGCCACAGGCTTCAACCTCAAGCCCGGCGCGCAACTCCATGATATGCAGTGCCCAGCGCGGGTCGGTAGCCGGTTCGATGACGAAGTCGATGGGCTTTTCGCGATCTTCCGTGACGAACACGCCGATCCCCGGCTTGCTGACCAGCCGACCACTCAGGCGCATCGACGCGACCGCCTCGCGGATGACCGTGCGGCTGACGTTGAATTCGTCGCACAGCGCATGTTCCGACGGCAGCTTGTCGCCGGCGCGATAGGTGCGGGCGTCCAGGCGCTTGTTCAGTTCCTGGATGACCACGTCTGTCAGGCGCGAACGCTGGCGGGGCCGGGCGGGAGTTTCCATCGTCTCTCTTATAGGGGTGGGGCGGTTGCGGCGGGCTTTATGCCCGCGTCCGGAGCCGCAAGTGTACGCTTTCCGGACATCGCGCCGGCTTGTACAAAGACGCGATCAAGGCGCGAAATAAGGCGCTTCCACGGCAACGCCACGGCCGTACCTTCATTCAAAAGCCTGCCTGTATGACAACATACAGGCCCAGCAAACGGCAATGAATCTTTGCGAGGGAGGCGTAAGCAAAAAAAACGCCCTCGAACCAGAGGGCGTTCTGCTCAGCCAAGCGGCTGGAATTTTGCTGCGCGTTTACTGCGGGCCAAGCTTCTTGATCAGGGCGTTGAGCATTTCCAGCTCTTCGCCGGTCAGGTCAGTCAGCGGGGCGCGCACGGGGCCGGCGTCGTGGCCGACCAGCTTGGCGCCGGCCTTGACGATGCTGACCGCGTAGCCGGCCTTGCGGTTGCGGATTTCAAGGTAAGGCAGGAAGAATTCATCCAGCAAACGGTTGGTGGTGTCCGAGTCGCCGGCGGCAATGGCGCGGTAGAAATCCATGGCGGTCTTGGGCACGAAGTTGAAGACGGCCGACGAATACACCGGCACGCCCAGCGCGCGGTAGGCGGCGGCATAGACTTCGGCGGTGGGCAGCCCGCCCAGGTACGAAAAGCGGTCGCCCATCTTGCGGCGGATGCGCACCATGGCTTCGATGTCGCCAATGCCGTCCTTGAAACCGACCAGGTTGGGGCAGCGTTCGGCCAGGCGTTCCAGGCTGTCGGCCGACAGGCGGGACTGGGCGCGGTTGTAGACGATGACGCCGATCTTGATCGATTTGCAGACTTGTTCCACGTGCGCGGCGATGCCGTCCTGCGACGCTTCGGTCAGGTAGTGCGGCAGCAGCAAAATGCCCTTGGCGCCCTGGCGCTCGGCTTCTTGCGCGTAGGCGATGGCGGTGCGGGTGGGGCCACCGGCGCCGGCCAGGATCGGCACCTTGCCGGCGCAGGTTTGCACGGCGGTGCGGATGACGTCGGAATATTCCTGGGGCGCCAGGGAGAAGAACTCGCCGGTGCCGCCCGCGGCAAACAGCGCGGTGGCGCCGTACGGGGCCAGCCATTCCAGGCGCGCGGCATAGGTCTTGGCGTTGAAATCGCCGTTCTGGTCAAAGTCCGTCACGGGGAAGGACAGCAAACCTTCCGATACGATTTCTTTGAGTTCCTGGGGAGTCGTCATGCCTGTCATCCAATAAAAAGGAGGGGAGTAGAACCGTGGGACGGCCTGGAAAAATCCCTGGCCTGGAGTAGATGTATGTCATCGTACAACATACAACCGGTTTAATGCAACGGCAGCATGGATTCGACGTCGCCCCTATGAAACTCCGCCCGGCAAGGCGCAACGAATTCGGAATTACCCTAGATTGAAACCCGGTCCGCCGTCGAAGTATTCTCCTTTTTCCATAAGTCGTACGACAACGTACAAGACTAGACGACCCCTAAGGAGACAAGCTTTGAAGGCATTTCCCTTGCTGCGCCGCACGTTCGCCGCTTTGGCGCTGACCACCCTGGCCGCCGCGTCAGCGCATGCCGCCGACGATTGGCCACGCGCCAAGCCGATCACCCTGGTGGTGCCGTTTGCAGCGGGTGGCACGTCGGACATTCTTGGCCGTTTGATCGCGCAGGAACTGGGCGCCAGCCTGAGCCAGACCGTACTGGTGGAAAACAAGGGTGGCGCGGGCGGTGTATTAGGGGCCGACGCCGTGGCCCGCGCCAAGCCGGACGGCTACACGCTGCTGCTGGGCACCATCGCCACGCACGCCATCAACCCGTCGCTGTTGCCGGGCATCAACTACAACGCCGCCCGCGATTTTGCCCCGGTGATTTTGTTGGGCAGCATTTCCAACGTGCTGCTTGTGGGGGCGAACCAACCGTACAAGACCGTGCAGGACGTCGTGGCGGCGGGCAAGGCCAACCCCGACACCATCGCTTTCGGCTCGGCCGGGCAGGGCACGTCGCAGCATCTGTCCGGCGAAGTCTTCAAGCAGTTGACGGGCGCGCACCTGACGCACGTGCCGTACCGGGGCAGCGCGCCGGCCATTCAGGATTTGATCGGCGGTCAGATTCCCAGCTCGTTCGAAACCGCGCTGGTTGCCTTGCCCTATGTCCAAAGCGGCAAGGTACGCGCGCTGGCCGTCACGTCCGCCAAGCGCACCGAGGTCATGCCCGATGTGCCGACCATGCAGGAGGCGGGTGTCGCGGGCTTTGACGTAAGCAGCTGGCAGGCGATCTACGCGCCCGCCAACACGCCGCCCGCTGTGGTTGACCGGTTGAACCAGACCATTGCCGGCATCATCGCCAAGCCCGAAGTCAGCGCCAAGATGAAGGCCCTGGGCCTGGCCTACACGCCCAACACGCCCGCGCAGTTCACCGCTTTCCAGAGCGGCGAACAGGCCAAATGGGCCAAGATCATCGCCGACGGCAAGCTGCGGGTTCAGTAAGGGAATCCGGCGGCAAAGCGGTGACGCGGGGCGTAGTGGCGGCCCGCGTTTTGCCGCGCGGGCAGGGTGGACGGTTTCAGCACTGTTCCACATTTTGAGACGCGTTCAAAACAGGTATAGTCCAGCGCTTAAGGCCGTTAGCCACGACCGCGCCTCGTTCATGATCTGGGGCCGCCGCGTCGTCGGGCAGCGGCGCTCGCCCCTACCTTGAACCGCCACCGCTACCATGCCGAAATCGTCGTCGCAGCCTGCCAACCGTTCTGCCTTTCCCCGGACTTTGTTGGTCGGATTCCTGACGGCCGCGCTTGCCACTTTGGTCATCGCCTTCGTGAATGTGCGGTCGACCGACAGCCGCACCGAAGCCGTCAAGGCGATGGACCGCAGCACGGAAACGTTGCGCCAGCTCAGCCTGTTCAATTCGGCGGTCAAGGATGCCGAGATCGGCCAGCGCGGTTATCTGCTTACGGGCGAACTGCCTTACCTGCAACCGTATTTGCGCGCGCTGCCGCTAATTGAACAGCGGCTGGCCGTGATCAAGGCCGCCACCTCCGACGACCCGGCGCAGCGCCGCATCGTCAACGATATCGAAGGCATCACCCGCCAGAAGCTTGAAGAGCTAAGCGAAACCATCGACATGCGAAAGGCCGGCAACACGGAAGGCGCCATGGCCCTGGTGCGCACCGACGCGGGCAAGGAAGCGATGGACCGCCTGCGCGACCTGGTCAGCGATCTGTACGCGCGGCAGATGGAAGATCTGGCCGGCGGGCGGGACGCCGGGGCAACGGCCGCGGCCACGTCGGCCTACTACTCGTGGGGCGGTTCGATCCTGCTGTTGTTCCTGATCGCGTTGTCCGCCGGCATGACGGTGCGCGAGTATCAGACCAAGGCGCGGCAGTCGTGGGTCACTACCGGCTTGTCGGGTCTCAGCGTGCGTTTGCAGGGCGACCTGCGCCTGGATGAAATCGGCAAGCGTTCGCTGGATTACCTGGCCGAATACCTGGGCGCCGAGGTGGGGGCGGGCTACGTGCTGGATCGCGCTACCGGTGAACTTGAACTGTTCGGCGGGTTCGCCTTGCCGCCCGAGCGGCTGGCGCGCAAGATCCTGCCGGCCGAAGGGCTGGCCGGCCAGGCCGCCATGTCGCGCCGCCTGCTGCACGTGCGCGACGTGCCGGCGGGCCACCTGGAAGTCGCCTCCGCCGTGGGCCGCTCCAACCCGGCCGAGCTGGTGCTGGCGCCCGCCATGATGAATGGCCGTGTCTACGCGGTGATCGAACTGGGCTTTAACCATCCGGTGGGTGAAGATGAACGCGGCCTGCTGGAAGGCGCGTCGGAAATGCTGGCCTCGGCGATCCGTTCCGGCCAGGACCGTACCCGCCTGGAAGCGCTGCTGGAAGAAACCCAGCGCCAGGCCGAAGAGTTGCAAACCCAGCAGGAAGAACTGCGCGTCAGCAACGAAGAACTTGAACAGCAAAGCCGCATCCTGCAAGAGTCGCAGGCACGCATGGAATTGCAGCAGACCGAGCTCGAGCAAACCAATACCAACCTGGAAGCGCAAGCCGAACAGCTGCTGCGGGTGCAGGGCGCGCTGACCGAGAAGGCCCGCCAGCTGACGCAGGCCAGCCAATTCAAGAGCGAATTCCTGGCCAACATGAGCCACGAGCTGCGCACGCCGCTTAATTCCACGCTGATCCTGGCCAAGCTGCTGTCGGACAACAAGCCCGGTAACCTCAGCACCGAACAGGTCAAGTACGCGCAAACCATCTACGCCGCCGGCAGCGACCTGCTGACGCTGATCAACGACATCCTGGACCTGGCCAAGATCGAGGCCGGGCAGGCCACGATGGAAGTCGAGCCGGTCACCATCGCCTCAACGCTGCAACGCTTGATGGAACCCCTGCGGCCGATGGCGCTGGAAAAGGGGCTGGCGCTGGAACTGGATATCGAGCCCGCCGTGCCGCAGTCGATGCACACCGACCCCAAGCGTCTGGGCCAGGTGCTGAAGAACCTGTTGTCGAACGCGCTGAAATTCACCGAGCGCGGCACGGTGGCGTTGCGCGTCTCGCGCACGGCACGCGACCGCCTGCTTTTTGCGGTGCACGACACCGGCATCGGCGTGCCGGCCGAGCAGCAGGAACTGATCTTCGAGGCGTTCCGGCAGGCGGACGGCAGCACGCACCGCAAGTACGGCGGTACGGGCCTGGGGCTGTCGATCTCGCGCGATCTGGCCGAACTGCTGGGCGGCAAACTGACCGTGGCCAGCACGCCGGGGCAGGGTAGCGTGTTCACGCTGGAAGTGCCCGTGCGCCTGGAAAACGCGCCGCCGCCCGCGCCAACGCGTAGCAGCGTGGCGCCGTTTCCGCGCGTCGCCAAACCGGTGTATGCCGCGGTCGAAACGCGGCAGTCGCAGCCGACCGCCAAGACGCCCGATGCGCCGGCGCCCGCCTGCGACGGCGGCGACGCCGAGCCGGAACGCAGCATTCTGGTCATCGAGGACGACGAGCGCTTTGCCGGCATTCTTGCCGACCTGGCGCGCGAAATGGGCTTTGGTTGCCTGGCGGCGCATACCGCCGCCGATGGCCTGGAACTGGCAACGCAAAAGCGGCCCAACGCCATCGTGCTGGACGTGAACCTGCCTGATTTTTCTGGCCTGGGCGTGCTGGACCAACTGAAACGCAACCCGCAGACGCGTCACATCCCCGTGCATGTGGTGTCGGTGGCGGACTACGCGCAGGAAGCCATGGGGCGCGGCGCGGTCGGCTATGCCCTGAAGCCCGTCAAGCGCGAAGAGCTGGTTGAAGCCTTGCGCCGCCTGGAAGCCAAGTTCACGCAACACGTGCGCCGTGTGCTGGTGGTGGAAGACGACGACCGCCAACGCGAAAGCGTGCGTCAGTTGCTGGCGCGCAACGATGTTGAGATCGTGCCCGCCGCCACCGCCGCCGCTGCCCTGGAACTGCTGCGCGCCACCACGTTCGATTGCGTGGTGATGGACTTGAACCTGCCCGACATCAGCGGCTATGAATTGCTGGAGCAGATGGCCGAGCAGGAAAGCGTGTCGTTTCCGCCGGTCATCGTGTACACGGGCCGTGCGCTGTCGCGCGATGAAGAGCAGCACCTGCGCCGCTTCTCCAAGTCGATCATCATCAAGGATGCGCGTTCGCCCGAGCGCCTGCTGGACGAAGTGACGCTGTTCCTGCATCAGGTTGAAGCCGAACTGCCGCCCGAGCATCGCCAGATGCTGGAGCTGGCCCGCAGCCGCGATTCCACGCTGGAGGGCCGCACGGTGCTGGTCGTGGAAGATGACGTGCGCAACGTGTTCGCGCTGTCCAGCATTCTTGAGCCCACCGGCCTGCGCGTGGAAATCGCCCGCAACGGCCGCGAGGCGCTGGACGTGCTGGAGCGCGCCGGCACGGACGGCATCGCCGCGATTGACCTGGTGCTGATGGACATCATGATGCCGGAAATGGATGGGTACACGGCGATGCGCCACATCCGCAACCGGCCGGAATGGCGGCGCCTGCCGATCATTGCGTTGACCGCCAAGGCCATGAAGGACGACCAGGAGAAATGCCTGGCGGCCGGCGCCAACGACTACATCGCCAAGCCCCTGGATGTTGAACGCTTGCTGTCCCTGGTGCGCGTCTGGATGCGCAGCTAACGCCGCGTCCGCGCTTTTTTACGCTGAACACCACCATGCCTGCCTCTGCCAAAGCGCGTATTGCCGACATCGAGCAGCGTCTGCTGCTTGATGCGATCTACCATCATTACCACTATGATTTTCGGGAGTACGCGCAGGCGTCCCTGAAGCGGCGGCTGCACACTGCGCTGACGCAGTTCGGTTGCAAAACGCTGTCGCAGTTGCAAGACCGCGTGCTGCATGAACCGGCGGTTTTCACCGCGCTGTTGCAGTTCCTGACCGTGCAGGTCAGCGACATGTTTCGCGATCCGGGCTATTTTCAGGCGCTGCGCACCGAGGTCATTCCCATCCTGCGCACCTATCCGTCAATCAAGGTGTGGGTGGCCGGATGCAGCGCCGGCGAAGAAGTCTATTCGCTGGCCATCCTGTTGGCCGAAGAGGGGCTGCTGGACCGCGCGCTGATCTACGCCACCGACATCAACCCGCATGCGTTGCGCGCCGCCGAGCAAGGCGTGTTCGACCTGGACCGCGTGGCGGCGTTTTCCAGCAACCACGCACGCTCGGGCGGGCTGAGCTCGTTGTCTGACTACTACACGGCTCGATACGGGCGGGTAGTGTTCGACAAGCGCCTGCGCGAGCACATGGTGTTTTCCGATCACAGCCTGGCCACCGACAGCGTCTTTGCCGAGGTGCACTTGATATCGTGTCGCAACGTGCTTATTTATTTCGAGCGCGACCTGCAAAACCGCGCACTGGGCCTGTTCCACGAAGCCCTGGTGCACCGCGGCTTTCTCGGCCTGGGCTCGCGCGAATCCCTGCGGTTCACGGGGCAGGCCGACAACTTTGACGACTTTGTGCTTGAAGAACGCATCTATCGTAAAAAGGCCGGGCTGTGAGCGGGGACGCGCCGACCCAGCCGGCAACGGTGGCGAATGCGTCCGCGGGCCCGTGGGACGCCATCGTCATCGGCGGTTCGTCCGGCGCCATTGACGCGCTGAACGTACTGATTCCGGCTTTGCCTGCGCGCCTGTGCGCGGCCGTGATCGTTGTGCTGCATCTGCCGCGCGACCGTCGCAGCCTGCTGGTGGATATTTTTCGTGAACGCTGCGCCTTGCCCGTGCTGGAGGCGGAAGATCAGCTTTGGATCCAGCCGGGTCATCTGTACTTCGCGGCGCCGGATTACCACCTGCTGGTGGACCAGGGGCCGCGATTGGCGTTGTCGGTAGGCGCGCCCGTGTATTTTTCACGGCCGTCGATTGACGTCTTGTTTGAATCGGCTGCTGACTGCTATGACGACCGGCTGATGGGCATCCTGCTTTCCGGCGCGAACGAAGACGGCGCGCAGGGCCTTGCTGCCATCCAAGCCGCCGGCGGACGCACCGTGGTGCAGTTGCCGTCGTCCGCCTCGATGCCCACCATGCCGCAAGCGGCGTTGGCCAGGCTGGCGGTGGACGAGCAGCTGGCCCCCGACGAGATCGCCGCCATGCTTGCCCGATTGCCGACGCAGCGCGTGCTGTAACCCTAAACCGCTTTGACACCATGTTCCTGACATCTGCCAAACCGCAAGAAGAAAGAACCAAATGCCTGCTCGTCGACGACGTTCCCGAAAACCTGATCGCGCTGGAAGCGCTGCTGCAAAATGAAAAGATCCAGGTGCTCAAGGCCCAATCCGGCCCTGAAGCGCTTGAACTGCTGCTGAACCACGGTGACGTGGCGCTGGCGCTGCTGGACGTGCAGATGCCCGACATGAACGGCTTCGAGCTGGCCGAACTGATCCGGGGCAGCGAACGTACCCGCCATATTCCGCTGATCTTCATTACCGCCGGTTCGCGGGAACAAAACTGGCAGTTTCGCGGCTACGAAAGCGGCGCCGTGGACTTTCTGTACAAGCCCGTCGACCCGCACATGCTGCGCATGAAGGCAAACGTGTTCTTTGAACTGCACGAGCGCAAGCGCGCGCTGGCGCAGCAGCTGGAAGAACGCACCGAAGCCTTGCGCATCAACGAGATGTTCATGGCCGTGTTAAGCCATGACCTGCGCACGCCCTTGCAGTCGATCGTGATGGGCGCGTCCTTGCTACAGCGGCAAAACGATCCCGGCCGCGTCAGCGGCCTGGCCCAGCGCATGTTGCAAAGCAGCGAACGCATGGCGCGGCTGATCGAAGACCTGCTTGACGTTACCCGCATCCGGCAGGCGGGCGGCTTGACGCTGGCCTTGGCGCAACAGCGCATGGATACGCTGGTGCGCCGCACGGTGGACGAAGCGCAGACCGGCCGGCCCGACCGGCAGATCGAATGCGAATGCGTGGGCGACATGGCGGGCGTCTGGGACGGCGACCGCCTGTGCCAGGTGTTTGCCAACCTGATCGGCAACGCCCTGCATCATGGCGACCGCGACATCCCGGTGCATGTGCACGCCGATGGCACGGTGGCCGACCGGCTCACGGTCACGGTCAGCAACGGCGGCACCATAGCGCCGGCTTTGCTGCCGCATTTGTTCAACCCGTTTCGCAGCGGCGAGCGTCGGGCCGACAGCCACAACGGCCTGGGCCTGGGCTTGTTCATCGCGCAGCAGATCGTGCTGAGCCATCACGGCCGCATCGGCGCCGAATCGCGCAACGGCGTGACGCGCTTCCGGGTGGATCTGCCGCGCGACAGCCAGCGCGAGGCGCTGGCGAACCCGGCGTAGATCGAACCCGGCGTAGATCAAACCCGGCGTGGGTCAGGTCCCGGCGCAGATCAGAACTCGGCCGAGACCGACAGCAGCACCGTGCGCGGTGCGCCCACGGTCAGGCCTTCCCGAGCGGCCGACTGCCAGTAGTTCTTGTTGAACACGTTCTCCACCGTTGCCCGCACCACCATCGGCGTGCCGCTGGCGTTGAACGCGTAGCGCGCGCCCAGATCAAAGCGCGTCCACCCCGGGATAGTCTGCGTGTTGCCCACGTCGACATACTGCTGGCTGGTGCGCAACATGCGCGCCGTGACGGTCAGGCCGGGCAGGAAAGGCGTGTCCCATTCCGCTGCCGCGTTGAACTGAAAGCGCGGCACGGCGGGCGCCCAGTTGCCGTCATTGGCGCCGCCTTCGGTGCGCGTCAGGCGCGCGTCGGTATAGGCCACGCCGCCCAGCAATCGGACGCCCGGCGCGGCGTCGCCTTGCACCAACCATTCCAGCCCGCGATTGCGCTGCTGGCCGTTGGATACGTAGCGGCGGGTGCCGGGGTCCAGGAAACTGCTGGGCTTCTCGATCTGGAATGCGCTTAGTGTCGTGGAGAATTCGCCGAAGTCGTATTTGCCGCCCACTTCGATCTGCTTGGCAATTTCCGGGGCAAACATTTCACCCGCATTGACCGCGCCTTCGGGCGCGGTGCCGCCCTGGCTCAAGCCTTCGATGTAGTTGCCGTACAGCGACAGGCGCTGGGTGGGCCGCACGGTCAGCGCGAAGGCGGGTGTGACGGCCGACTTGGCGTATTCAGACGTGCTGCGCCCGGTGGCGGCGTCAAAGTTGGTGGATTCGATACGCTGGTGCCGAAAGCCGGCAATGACCTGCACGCGGTCATCCAGGAACGAGATCTTGTCCGCCAACGCCACGCTGTACAGGCGCGACTCGCTGGTCTTGGGCAAGTCGCCCGGCCGCGCGATGTCGGGCTTGGGCAGGTCAGCCGGGTCGTACAGGTTCGAAAACACCGTGCGCGAACGGATGCGGGCCGACGAGTAATCGATGTCCAGCGCGCTGGCGCTGATGGATGGTTCATGCTGGATGGCGCCAGTGTTGAAGCGCCCGCGCAGACCCACTTCGCCCGTCTTGCTAAGCAGGTTTTCGTTCAGCCGTGCAGGCACGGCGCCGATGTCGCCGTTACCGTCCAGCATCAACCAGCTGGTTTGCAGGCTTTCAAAGTCGTGCTTGCGCGCCCCGATGGCGCCATACACCGTCCAGTCGGGCGTCAGGTCGTACTCGGCGCGCAGTGCGCCCGACCATTCCTTGGTCTTCCAATAGGTCCACGACGGAAAAAAGTTGCGGCGTGCGTCGGGCGCCGGGCCGATGTCCACGCCGGGCGACGGTGGGAACAGCAAGCCGCTGCGCGCGTCGGTGGTGCGGTTCTGGTAGTTGATGTCGCCGTCCAGCCGGAAGCGTTCGCCCTGGTAATCCAGGCCCAGCGCTACCGCGCCCAGGTTTTCCTTGGAGCCGTCTTGCGGCAGGTCGCCACCGCTGCCGGCCACGTTCAGGCGAACGCCGAATTGCTGGGTGTCGCCATAGCGGCGCGCCAGGTCGGCGTGCGCGCCGAACTGCGAGTCGCCGATGTAGTTGACGGTGTAGCGGTTAAGCGGCTCGGGGCCGGCGCGTTTGGGCACCAGGTTGATCGCGCCGCCCACCGAACCGTAAGGCGCCATGCCGTTAAGCAAGGCGTTGGGGCCGCGCAGCACTTCCACGCGCTCCACCCCGATCAGCGAACTGGCGTTGCGCGGCGACACGCCGTACAAGCCGTTAAACGACACGTCGTAGTTGAACAGGGTGAAGCCGCGAATGTTGAACTCATCGCGCCCGGCGCCGCGTGAATAGGTGTTGCGCACAGACGGGTCGTTGACCAGTACGTCGCCGATGTTCTGCGCCTGCTGGTCCTCGATCAGCTTGGACGTGTATTGCGTGGCGCTGAACGGGGTGTCCATGTCGCTCATGTTGCCCAGCAGGCCGACGCGGCCGCCGCTTGCCACCTGGCCGCCTGCGTAGGCGGGGGGCAGGCCGGTGTCCAGCGCGCTGCCGGTCACGGTGACGGCTTCCAGTGTGGTGGCGCCGGCCGCGGGCAACGCGGACAGCCGGAACTGGTTGGGCGCCTCGCGCGTGGCGCGCAGGCCGGTGCCCGCCAGGGCCTGGTCCAACGCATCGCCGCGCGTGTAGCGGCCGTGCACGCCGCCGCTCTGGCGGCCGGCCAGCAGGTCTGGCGGCGCCGCCAGCAAGATGCCGGTTTCGTTGGCCAGCCGGGTCAGCACCTGGCCCACCGGCGCGGCGGGGATGTCGAAGGACAGCAAGTCAGTGGCGGGCGCGGACTGCGCATGCAGGCTTGGCGCCCAAGGAGCGAAGACGGCGGCGATGGCCAGCGCCAGCGTGGGCGCGGAAGGAAAGCGGTGGGACATGACGGAAACCTGTGCGCTCGTGCGAAGGATCAATAAAGGAAGCGGGTGGACGGGCAACGAAACGGACGTTGCAAGAACCCTTGCTTCCTAAATCGAACGACGCATCGAAATGCGGAACCGCTTGGCAAGATATTTTTCAGGCATCGCGCGCTTCGATGCTGATCCACCAGGGCAGTGGGCGTTGCAGGCGGATGGGCAGCACCGAGGCCAGCATGGTCAGCGCCCGGTCCACATCGTTCAACGGATAGCTGCCGAAGACGGGCAGGTGGCCCAGCACGGGCGACAGCCCCAGGTGGCCCGGGTGGTAGCGGCGCAGTTCGGCCACCACGTCGGACAGCGGCGTGCCGTTGGCCAGCAGCAGGCCCTGGCGCCAGCTTTCGCGGGCGGGGTCGGCGGGCATCAACGGCTGTATGGCGTCGGCCGTAAAACGTGCCTGCTGGCCTGCGTTGACGACCTCGCTGGCGTCCGAGCGCAACAGGTTGACGCGCACCGCGCCGTCATACACCGCGACCAGCGTGCCCGCATCGCCCTGGCTGACCGAGAAGCGCGTGCCCAAAGCTTGCAAGCGGCCTTGGCCAGTTTCCACGAAGAAGGGCCTGAGCGGGTCCTTGGCGGTATCGATCAGAATTTCGCCGGCCGCCAGTTGCAGGCGTCGTTCGGTGTTGTTGTACGCCACGTTGAACGCGCTTAGCGCATTGATCCAGACCGTGGTGCCGTCCGCCAGTGTCACCCGCCGGGTTACGCCCACGCCCGCCTGGTAGTCGTTGCCCCATAGCGTGGCCAACGCGGACAAGGGCGTCCGGCGCCATGCGGTCCAACCGATCCACGACAGCCCCAGCGTGCCGGCGAGACCCAGCAGGACCTGGCGGCGACGGCGCGGCGCATCGGTGCGCGCCTGGCGAAACGCCGATACGGCAGCGTGGCGGTCAGGGCTGGATTGCAAGGGGGTGAAACGGCGGTCGATACGTTCAACATAGCTCCACGCTTGCCGCTGTTCAGCGCCCCGTTCCATCCATTGCCGCCATTGCTGCTGCTCGGCGGCCGACGCCTGCCCGGTGCGCAGCCGCGCGTACCATTCGGCGGCTTCTTCCATGACGCGGTGCGACGGTTCGACGGATGCCACGGCCGTCATGGTGCTGTGCGTGTTGCGGGTGCTGCGGGTGCTGCGGGTGCTGTGCGTGTTGCGGGCGCCGCGGCGGGGGCAGGGGCCGCAGCGCCCTCATCCGGTAGCCCGGCGGCCAGGCGCGCTTCCAGCTTCATGCAGCACAGCATGGCGCGCGCCACGTACTTGCGCACCATGCGCGGCGACACGTTCAGCGTTGCCGCGACTTCGTTGTCGGTCATTTCACACGCCACCGCCATGACGAACGCGTGCGCGACCTTGGGCGGCAGTTCACGCAGCATGGTGTCGATTTCGCCCAGCGCCTCCAGCACCATGGCCTGGTCTTCGGCGGACGAAACGGTGGGTTCGGGTTGGGTGGCCAGCGCGTCCAGCCACGCTTGTTCCAGACTGCGGCGGCGCCACAGGTCCACGCACATGCCGTTGGCCATCTTGCGCAGATAGCTGCGTGCTTGCTGCGGGCTGTCGAAGTGGCAGGGGCGGGTCAACAGGCGCACGAAGGCGTCGTGAGCCAGGTCGGCCGCATCGGCCGCGTTGCCCAGACGCCAGTTCACCCAGGCCAGCAACCAGTGATGATGGTTGCCGTACAGGTGTTCGAAGTCCGTGGACAAAGGGGGTGCAGCGCTCAAGGATCCCGCCCGCTCGCGACAGGTGCCTGCATTAATGCTAATGCGAACACTTATCAATTATTTACCGAGCGCAGATTATTGCGCGGCGCCGGGCGGCTTGGCAACCCGGGCAAAAACCAGTGTGGCGCGGGGGCGTCATGGCCCCGCTATTGAACCCCGGTCACCGGCCCGGACCACCGGCCCGGACCCGCAGCCCGGACCCGCGGCAACCCGCGCGCCGCGTTGCGCGGGCGCGGGCTGCCGTTCTTTGCTTGCTCAAGCCGGCGTCAGCACCCCGTCGACCATGCGAGCGATCGACAAGGGGTTGGCGCGCTTGACGCCGTCGGGCAGCAGCGCGTCGGGCAGGTCCTGATAGCAGACCGGGCGCAGGAAGCGGCGGATTGCCGTGGCGCCCACCGACGTGGAAGACGGATTGGACGTGGCTGGGAACGGGCCGCCGTGCACCATGGCGTGGCTGACTTCGACGCCGGTGGGGTAGCCGTTGGCCAGGATGCGGCCGGCCTTGCGTTCCAGCACGGGCAACAAGGACTTGGCCTGAGACACGTCGGCATCGTCCACGAACAGCGTCGCGGTCAACTGACCTTCCAGGTGCTCGGCCACGGCCGTCATCTGGGCGACGTCGCGGCAGCCCACCACCAGCGAGGCGGGGCCGAACACTTCGGCTTCCAGTTCGCGCGATGCCAGGAAGCGGTCGGCTTCGGTGCCGAATACCACCGCGCCCGCCGCGTTGGAGGCCGGCTTGGACGCTTCGCCCCGGCCCAGGGTGGCCACGTTGGCGTGCTTGGCCAGCGCATCGGCGCCTTCCTGGTAAGCCGCGAAGATGCCCGGGGTCAACATGGTGGCCGCGCCCTTGGCGGTGACCGCCTCGGCGGCCGCCTTGCGGAAGCGGTCCAGCGCCGGGCCTTCCACGCCCACGACCAGGCCGGGGTTGGTGCAGAACTGGCCCACGCCCATGGCCAGCGAATCCACGAAGCCCTTGGCGATGGCTTCGGCGCGCGCTTCCAAAGCGGCCGGCATCAGGAACACGGGGTTGATGCTGGACATTTCGGCGTACACGGGAATCGGCACGGGGCGGGCGTTGGCGGCGGCGACCAGCGCCAGGCCACCACGGCGCGAGCCCGTGAAGCCGACGGCGGCAATGGCCGGGTGCGACACCAACGCGGTGCCGATTTCGCTGCCGGCGCCAAACAGCAACGAGAACGTGCCTTCGGGCAAACCGTGCTTGGCGACGGCGGCCTGGATCACTCGGCCCACCATTTCCGAGGCGCCGGGGTGCGCGTTGTGCGCCTTGACGATGACGGGGCAGCCGGCGGCCAGCGCCGAAGCGGTGTCGCCGCCCGCTACCGAGAAGGCCAGCGGGAAGTTGCTGGCGCCGAACACGGCGACGGGACCCAGGGCCACGTTGGCCAGGCGCAAGTCGGCGCGCGGCAGCGGCTGGCGTTCGGGTTGTGCGGGGTCGATCGTGGCGTCCAGGAAGTAGCCGTCGCGCACGACTCGCGCAAACAGGCGCAACTGGCCCACGGTGCGGCCACGTTCGCCTTGCAGGCGGGCCACGGGCAGGCCGGTTTCCAGGTGCGTGCGTTCAATCAGTGCGTCGCCCAGCGCCAGGATGCCTTCGGCGATGCTTTCCAGAAACTGCGCGCGGGTTTCCAGCGGGGCGGCACGGTAAGGGTCAAAGGCGGCGCGGGCCAGCTCGGCGGCGCGCGCGACGTCGTCGGACGAGCCGGCAGGGAAGGCCGGTTCCAGGCGTTCGCCCGTGGCCGGGTTGATGGCGTATTGCGCGGCGCCCGCGCCCAGGACGGGGGTCGAGCCGATCAGCATTTGGCCGGTCAGTGTCATGAGGAATTCTCCGAAAAAAACGCCCCCGAATCCGGGGGCTGATTGCAGTTCAGTGCGGCCGTTTACTGCGGGCCAAGCTTCTTGATCAGGGCGTTGAGCATTTCCAGCTCATCGCCGGTCAGGTCGGTCAGCGGGGCGCGCACGGGGCCGGCGTCGTGGCCGACCAGCTTGGCGCCGGCCTTGACGATGCTGACCGCGTAGCCGGCCTTGCGGTTGCGGATTTCAAGGTAAGGCAGGAAGAAGTCATCCAGCAAGCGGTTGGTGGTGTCCGAGTCGCCGGCGGCAATGGCGCGGTAGAAATCCATGGCGGTCTTGGGCACGAAGTTGAAGACGGCCGACGAATACACCGGCACGCCCAGCGCGCGGTAGGCGGCGGCATAGACTTCGGCGGTGGGCAGGCCGCCCAGGTACGAAAAGCGGTCGCCCATCCTGCGGCGGATGCGCACCATGGCTTCGATGTCGCCAATGCCGTCCTTGAAACCGACCAGGTTGGGGCAGCGTTCGGCCAGGCGTTCCAGGCTGTCGGCCGACAGGCGGGACTGGGCACGGTTGTAGACGATGACGCCGATCTTGATGGACTTGCAGACTTCTTCCACGTGCGCGGCGATGCCGTCTTGCGAGGCTTCGGTCAGGTAGTGGGGCAGCAGCAGGATGCCCTTGGCGCCCTGGCGCTCGGCTTCTTGCGCGTAGGCGATGGCGGTGCGGGTGGGGCCACCGGCGCCGGCCAGGATCGGCACCTTGCCGGCGCAGGTCTGCACGGCGGTGCGGATGACATCGGAATATTCCTGGGGCGCCAGGGAGAAGAACTCGCCGGTGCCGCCCGCGGCAAACAGCGCGGTGGCGCCGTACGGGGCCAGCCATTCCAGGCGCGCGGCATAGGTCTTGGCGTTGAAATCGCCGTTCTGGTCAAAGTCCGTCACGGGGAAGGACAGCAAACCTTCCGAAACAATTTCCTTGAGTTCCTGCGGGGTGGTCATAGCGCGGTCGTCCGGTGGGGTCGCGGCAGCGTGCTAAAGCGGGCTTGCCACGAGGGGGCGGTGGTGAAAAGGTAAGTCATCGTACAACACGTTTTCGGCCGATTCAAGGGCGCCCGCCCTATGGTTTCACTTGTAGACAAGGGGAAACCCGAAATTTATTTTTGACCGTGTTCAAGGATATTCTCACGGTTGTACGATAACGTTTCCGGATGCCGGGCCCGCCTGCATCCCCATGCAAAAGGACTTTTCATGCAGGTTGCGCAACCCCAGGCGCCCGTGCTCATCAAGATACACGCGGATGACAACGTGGCCATCGTCGCCAATGAAGGCGGCTTGCCCGCCGGCACGGTGCTGCCCGATGGATTGCAGTTGGTGGACGCCGTGCCGCAAGGGCACAAGGTCGCGTTGCGCGATCTGGCCGAGGGCGATGCCGTGGTCCGCTACAACGTGGTGGTCGGTTACGCGGCCAAGCCCTTGCCGCGCGGCAGCTGGGTGAATGAACGCGTGACCACCATGCCGTCGGCGCGCACCTTGGAAGACCTGCCGGTGGGCACGCGCGTTACACCGCTGCCGCCGCTGGAAGGCTATACGTTCGAAGGCTATCGCAATGCCGACGGCACTGTCGGCACGCGCAACATCCTGGCCATCAGCACCACCGTGCAATGCGTGCAGGGCGTGGTCGAACACGCCGTGGCGCGCATCCGCCAGGAACTGCTGCCGCGCTATCCCAATGTGGACGACGTGGTCGGCATTGAACACACCTACGGTTGCGGCGTGGCCATTGACGCGCCGGGCGCCGCCATTCCCATCCGCACGCTGCACAACATTGCACGCAACCCCAACTTTGGCGGCACGTCCATGGTGGTCAGCCTGGGTTGCGAAAAGCTGCAACCGGAACGCTTGCTGGCGCCCAACGCCATCCCCATCCGCGCGGGCGAGGGCATGGGCAAAAGCGGCGATGACGCCGAACGCGTGGACACCATCGTCTTGCAAGACGAGGAAAACGTGGGCTTTCAGTCGATGATCGACTTGATCATGCGCACGGCCGAACGCCACCTGCAAAAGCTGAACGCGCGCCGCCGCGAAACCTGCCCCGTGTCGGACCTGACGGTGGGCGTGCAGTGTGGCGGCAGCGACGCGTTCTCGGGCGTTACGGCCAACCCCGCCGTGGGCTTCGCCACCGACCTGCTGGTGCGCGCGGGCGGCACCGTGATGTTCTCGGAGAACACCGAAGTGCGCGACGGCATCGACCAGCTGACCGCGCGCGCCGCCACGCCGGACGTGGCCGATGCGCTGGTGCGCGAGATGGCCTGGTACGACGACTACCTGCAACGCGGCATGGCGGATCGCAGCGCCAACACCAGCCCGGGCAACAAGAAAGGCGGCTTGTCGAACATCGTGGAAAAGGCGATGGGGTCCATTGTGAAGTCGGGCTCGTCGCCGATTCATGGCGTGCTGTCGCCCGGCAACCGCCTGACGCAAAAGGGCCTGATCTTTGCCGCCACGCCCGCCAGCGATTTCATCTGCGGCACGTTGCAACTGGCCGCCGGCATGAACCTGCATATCTTCACCACCGGGCGCGGCACGCCTTACGGCCTGGCGCAAGTGCCGGTGATCAAGGTGGCCACGCGCGACAGCCTGGCGCGGCGCTGGCATGACCTGATGGACGTCAACGCGGGCCGCATCGCCACCGGCCAGGCCACGATTGAAGACGTGGGTTGGGAACTGTTCCGCCTGATGCTGGACGTGGCCAGCGGCCGCCAGCAGACCTGTGCGGAAAAGCTCAAGCTGCATAACGCCCTGGCGTTGTTCAACCCGGGGCCCGTGACCTGACGCGTCGCTGATCCGGGTTAGCGCCGGATCATCCGCTGGACCGCATTGCCATCGCACTACACCGACAAGAGGAGACACCGATGGAGCATGCCCCCTTGGCCAAACCCGGCCGCCGCCGACTGCTGGGTGCCGCATTGGCGTTGGGACCGGCCGCGCTGGCCCAGGCGCAGTCGTTCAACTTCACGCCGCAGCAGCGTTACCCCGACCCGTCAGTGCGCATCCTGGACCCGGAGTTTTCCAAATACCGCATTTACAGCAGCAGCGTCGAGCAACTGGCCAGCGGCTTCCGTTGGCTGGAAGGCCCCGTCTGGGTGGGCGATGGCCGCTATCTGCTGGTGTCCGACATCCCGAATGACCGCATCCTGCGCTGGGACGAAACCACCGGCGCGATCAGCGTGTTTCGCCAACCGGCCAATTTCAGCAACGGATTGGCGCGTGACCGCCAGGGCCGCCTGCTGGCCTGCGAGCACCTGACGCGCCGCGTCACGCGCACCGAATACGACGGGTCCATCACCGTGCTGGCCGATGGCTATGACGGCAAGCGGCTGAATTCGCCCAACGACATCGTCTGCCAGCGCAACGGCGTCATCTGGTTTACCGATCCGCCGTTCGGTATCGGCGGGCATTGGGAAGGCGACAAGGCAAAGCCGGAACTGCCGCACGGCGTTTACCGCATCGACCCGGCCAACGGCCGTGTGACGCGCGCGCTGGACGACCTGGCCGGCCCCAATGGCCTGTGCTTTTCGCCGGACGAAAAGATACTGTACGTGGTCGAGTCGCGCCATCAACCGAACCGCGTCGTGTGGGCCTTTGACGTGGGCGCGGACGGTGCGCTGTCGGGCAAGCGCGTCCATATCGACGCGCAAGGCCCCGGCGCCATCGACGGCATCAAGTGCGACGAAGACGGCAACCTGTGGTGCGGCTGGGGCAGCAATGGCGCGCCCAATGCCAAATCGGAAGAGTTGGACGGCGTGATGGTGTTCAACCCCGCCGGCAAGCCCATCGGCCATATCCGGCTGCCCGAACGCTGCGCCAACCTGTGCTTTGGCGGCGCCAAGCGCAACCGCCTGTTCATGGCCAGCAGCCATTCGTTGTACGCCCTGTACGTGGAAACGCGCGGGGCGGCCTGAGGACAGCGGGCCTGATCGCAGGCCAATGAAAGCAGGCCACTTTGATCTTCGTGCGCGGCGACGCAAGCGGGGCGCCGCGCCAGTTTTACCCAAGAACACCTCAAACAGTGTGGAGACAGCATGAACGTAAGCAAGAGACATTTCCTGGGCGGCGCCGCGGCGCTATGCCTGTCGCCGCTGGTGCCGGCATGGGCGCAGCAAGCCGGCGCCGCTGCCGGCGGCAATGCGGCGAACTGGCCCACGCGGCCGGTGCGCATCATCGTGCCTTACCCGCCCGGGGGGTCGTCGGACATCATCGCGCGCATCCTGGCGCCGCGCCTGTCCGACGCGCTCAAGCAGACGGTGGTCGTTGAAAACAAGCCCGGCGCCAACGGCAACCTGGGCGCGGGCCTGGTGGTGCAATCGGCGGCCGAAGGGCACACCGTGTTGCTGTGCGATGTGGGCGCGCTGGCGATCAGCCCGTCCGTGTACACAAAGCTGTCGTTCGACCCGTCCAAGGACCTGCGCGCCGTCAGCATGCTGGCGTATTCGCCGCACGTGCTGGCCGTGCATCCCGACGTGCCGGCCAAGACGGTTCAGGAACTGGTGGACCTGTCGAAAAAGCAGCGCCTGAACTTTGCCGTGACGGCGATCGGCAGCGCGCCGCACCTGGCGGCCGTCGCCGTGCAGCAAGCCACCGGGGCGCAATGGGAATACGTGCCGTACAAGGGCGGCTCGCAGGCGGTCACCGACACCATCGGCGGCCAGACCCAGATCATCATGAACGGCCTGTTGGCCACGTTGCCGCACATCAAGGCCGGCAAGCTGCGCCCCATCGCCATTTCCAAGGGCGAACGCATGCAGCTCGTGCCCGATATCCCGACCATTTCCGAACAGGGCGTGAAGGGCTTTGAATCGGGCACGTGGCAAGGCGTGATGGCGCCCGTGACCACCACGGACCCGGTGGCCGAACGCCTGGCCGTGCTGCTGGCGCAGATCGTCAACCAGCCCGACGTGAAGGCGCAATTGAACGAGCAGGGCGCCGAGATCGTGACGCGCAACCCCGCCGAGCTGACGCAGTTCTTCAACAGCGAACGCGCGCGTTGGGCCAAGGTCGTGAAAAGCGCGGACATCCGCCTGGATTGATGCGGGGGCCGGCGTGGGCTGGGCGGACGCGCGCGCTGCACGGACTGCTCCGGTCCCACGTGTTGCGAAGGCGGGGCGGATGGGCGCACACTCGTGCCAGGCTTGCCCCGAATTCGTCATCCTCTGGAGCCGCGATGAAAGCCCTGATCCTGGCCGCGTCCCTGGCGCTGGCGGCCGGCCCCGCGTCGGCGCGGGACGGCGTGCCCAGCGTCCCGCAACCGCCCGCGTCCGCGCACACCTTGCCCGATACGTGCCTGGGCACGTCATGCCCGAAGACGGTGGACCCGAACCGCAGCGGGCAACCCTGCCTGGGCACGTCTTGTGGCGGCACCCGCTACCCGCAACCCGGCTCACGCACGACTCCCGCCAACCCGCCGTGGAGCGGTCCGGCGCAGCCGAAATTGCCGCCGATGCCGTCGCGTTCCGGCCAGCCCGTGGGGCCATTGACGCCCGGCCCCGTGTTACCGCGTTAGTGTCGATGACACACGCGGTGCCACCATGTTGAAAAAATGCGTGACGATACTTGTTGCGCGGCAACATGGCCTGTTATCTTCCCGCCGATAACAAGATTGTTGCGTTTCTTTGCACCGGTCGCGACCCTGGGGAACCATCCATGCCTGCCCGCCAACGCCTTATGTCCGAGCCCGCCCCAGGGCCTGAACCCTTCCTGCTGGCAGCCGCCGCGCCCATTCCCGCGCCGTCCACCGACGCCCTGGGATGTTCGGCCAGCAAGTTGGTCATCAACCAGCATTTCGAAGGCGGCGGGCTGACGTTCTATCGCAAACGCACCAACAACGACCGCTTTGGCACCGTGGAGACGCCCGCGTCCGACCGGGGTTTTCTGGTGGGCGTGGCGATGCAGGGTGGCCACCGCCGCCGCATCCTGCAAGGCCCGCACGCCGCCGCCCACGATTTCGACATCGGCTCGGTCTACATCCGCGATTTCAACGATGACTACCGCGCGGATCTGTCCGGCGGTTTTGATTTCGTGCTGATCGAATTGCCACGCGCCTTCATTGAACGCGTCAATGATGAAAAAGGCGGCCCGCGTGTCAGCAGCCTGCTGCCGCGTACCGGCAAGGGCGACCCCGTGCTGGCAAATCTGTCGCAAGTATTGACGACGGTGCTGGCGCAGCCCGCGCCGGCCAACAGCTTGTTTGTGGAGCACCTGAGCCTGACGATCGGCGCGCACCTGTTGTCGCACTACGGCGCCGGCGCCACCACCGGCTGGGCGCCCGCGGGGGGCACGCGCGTGCTCTCGCGCAAGCTGGAAGCGCGCGCCAAGGACATGCTGCTTTCGACCTTGCGCGAAGACCTGTCCATGACGGATATCGCAGAAGCCTGCAACCTGTCGCGCAGCTACTTCATCAAGGCCTTCCGCCAGACGGTGGGCACCACGCCGCACCGCTGGCTGCTGGAACAACGCGTGCAAAAGGCACAGGAATTGCTGCGTGTGCCGGGTCAGTCGATTACCGACGTGGCGCTGCTGTGCGGTTTTGCGGACCAGGCCCATATGACGCGCGTGTTCACCAGTGTGGTGGGCGTGTCGCCCGGCGCCTGGCGCAAGGTGCACGCCTAGGGCGCTTGCCCCTTGTGCGATCATTGCTCTTTCGTACAAAGCAACACCCAAGTACGCAAGACCCACCGGCAGCCCGAAGCTATCTTGATAGCGTATCTTGCCGCTTTCTTCGGACTTCCCGGACGTGAACCTCATGAATCGCCCAGCCATCGATCTTGCCTGCCGTCCGCCGGACTTGCCGGCCTTGCATGCGCAGGCGTTTCCCATGCTTTCCGCCGACCAGATCGCGCGCGCCGCGCCGTACGGCCAGCCCATGTGGGCGCCGTGCGGCAGCGTGCTGCTGCAAAGCGGCAGCCAGGAGGCCGCCTTTCACATTCTGCTGCAAGGCACGGTTGAAGTGCTTGAGTGCGAACCCGATGGCGCCATGCAAAGCCTGCTGGTGCAT
Source organism: Achromobacter semiaridum (assembly GCF_053543755.1). NCBI lineage: Bacteria > Pseudomonadati > Pseudomonadota > Betaproteobacteria > Burkholderiales > Alcaligenaceae > Achromobacter > Achromobacter semiaridum. The sequence continues at coordinate 42,319 of NZ_JBLVOL010000020.1, forward strand.
CGCGATGGCGAATTCACCGGCAGCCTGGACCTGTTCACCGACCGCCCCAATGCGGTCACGGCACGCGCCGCGTCGGACAGCCGGCTGCTGCGCCTGTCGCGCGAAGCCCTGGCGCGGCTGCTGTCGGCCGAACCGGCGCTGGCCGACATCGTGCTGCGGGCGTTCATGCTGCGTCGTATCAGCTATTTGCGCCAACGCCCGTATGGCGGCGCGATCCTGCGGTCGGCCATGGGGGTGGGGCGGGTGGACCCGGTGATGGATCTGGCGGTTATCGGTGGTGGTCCGGCCGGCTTGGCGGCTGCGGCCTATGCGGCGTCAGAGGGGCTGCACACGCTGCTGGTGGGCGGTTCCCTGTGCGGGGGGCAAGCGCCCGGCGCCTACGCCTTGCCCGCCTTTCCGGGCACCATCACGGGCCTGTGCGACGGCGGGTTGCTGCGCCGCGCCGAAACGCAAAGCCGCCATTTTGGGACCCACGTCATGCCGCAACGCCTGGCCACGGCGTTCGACAGCGCCAGCTATCCCTACCGCGTGTGGCTGGATGACTGCCAGGTAATCGAGGCGCGCAGCCTGATCGTGGCGACGGGCCTGGCCGAAGATGGATCGGGTCTGGGCAACACCGACTGGCTGGAAGGCTGCCTGGACACCGATGGCCGGGGCCGTATCCACACCGGCCGCGCCGCCGCCGGGTCCATGCAGGCGCGCGCCTATGAAAGCTCGCAGCCCGGCGTGTTCGCGGCCGGCGCGGTGCGCGCCGGCTGTGTCCCGCAAGTGCTGGCGGGCATCGCCGAGGGCGCGGCCGCGGTGCGTGTCGTGCACCGCTTCCTGGACGCCTCGGCGCATTGAACCGGCGGGTCGGCCGGCTGCGGCTTGCGCCGGCCTTATCCGGCTTCCGTACTGCGCCCGGCTTCCGTCCTGCCCCCGGCTTCCGTACTGCCCCCCGACTTACCCTGCCGCAAGTCCAGCGCCAGGAAGTGATGCACCACCGGCTTTTCCGGACCGATATGAAAGCGTTGGGCTTCGCCTTGCAAGTCGGCATCGGCCTGCGACACGCGTTGATGCTGGCGCAGATGTTCCGCCCACGATTCCACCAGGAACCATTCCTGCACACGTTCGGGTTCGCCCGTGTGCTCGGCCACGCCCCAGGCATAGGCGCCATCGCGCCGCCTTTCTTCGGCTACCGACTTGAGCGCGGCCAGGAACGCGGGGCGATCCTGCACGCGGATGCGGTATTCGATCTGCACCATGACCGGTCCGCGGTCGTGTTCCACCGGGGTGTCCAGCAGGGGCTCGGGCCAATGGTTGGACGGGTCCAGATTGGCTTCGCCCTGCGGCAGGCGCATGCGGTGCAGCAGCACGCCCGCCACCAGCAGACCCGCGGCGCCAGCCAGCAAGGTCGCCGGCACGCCGATCTCTTGCGCCAACAAACCCCAACCCAGGCTGCCCGCCGCCATCGCGCCGTTAAAGACCATCAGGTAGATGGCCAACCCACGGCCGCGCACCCAGTTGGGCAGGATGGCCTGTGCCACGCCGTTGAACGTCGTCAGCGCCACGATCCAGCCCATGCCCAGCAGCAACAGCAGCAGCACGGCGGCCCATTGCGGCGGCGCGAACGACAGCGCCGCCATCACGGCGGCGGCCACGACGGCGGCTGCCAGCACCAGGCCGTCCGTGTTCAGGCGCGCGCGCAGGCGCGGCAACACCACGGCGCCCAGAATCGCGCCCACGCCCACCGCGCCCAGCAGCACGCCATAAAAACCGGCGCTGCCGCCCAACATGCGGCGCGCCACCAGCGGCAGCAACGCCCACACTGAACTAGCAAAGATGAAGAACACGGCCGCGCGCAGCAACACCACGTGCAGCTCGCGGCTGGCGCGCGCAAAGCGCACGCCCGCGCGGAAGGCGCCGAAGAACTGCTCCGACAAGCCGTCGTCCACTTTCTTGGGCCGCTTCCACCAGATCAGCGCGCCGATCACGAACACGTAGCTCAACACGTCCGCGCCATAGGCGGCGGCCGCGCCGAACGCGGCCAGCAGCAAGCCGCCCACGGCCGGGCCCAACGCGCGGGCGATGTTGATGCCCAGCGAGTTCAAGCCCACGGCGGTTTTCAGTTCGGCCTTGGGCACCAGTTCCGGCACGATGGCCTGCCAGGTGGGCCCCATCAGTGCCGTGCCCACGCCGCCCAGGAAGGTCAGGGCGATCAAGGTTTCGACGGTCAGCGTGTTGGTCTTGGCCATCATCAGCAGGGTGAAGCTGACGCAGGCCAGCAGCACCTGGATGATGATCAGGAAGCGCCGCCGGTCCAGGATGTCGGACAGCACGCCGGCCGGAATGGCCAGCAGGAACACCGGCAAGGTGGCCGCCGTCTGCAT
>NZ_JBLVOL010000020.1:44767-77547 GCF_053543755.1 Achromobacter semiaridum
CGACGGGGGCGGGGTTGGTGGACAGGTCGGTGACCAGCCAGGCGCTGGCCACGTCGCGCATGAAGCTGCCGATGTTGCCCAGGATGGTGGCGCCCCACAGCACGGCGAACAGCGTGTGCTTCAAGGGCGCCATGCCGCCCACGGCGGCGGCGGGCGGGGTGATGCGGTCAGGTCCGGCCATGCAGGCGCTCCGTCAGGTCATGCCAGGCGACCAGGACGAATGCCCCGGCCAGCCCCAAGTGTTCATAGAACGCGTTCATTGTCATGAAGCGCGCGTCGGCGGGGGCTTCCCAGTAGCGGTTGGCCATCAGCGCCGCCACGGCGGTGAACAGCGCCAGCGCCAGCGCGCCCAGCCAGCGCAGCCGCCCGGACAGGATCAGGGCGCTGGCGCCCAGTTCCAGCACGATAACGGCGACGGCGGCCGGCGCGGCGGGTTGCAGGCCAAAATGCGCCATCTCGGCCTGCGCGCCCGCAAAGTCCAGCAGCTTGACCAGGCCGCCCTGGATATAGGCGCCGCAAAGCGCCAGCAGGGCCAGCCAGCGCACCGCCTTCGAGGTCAGCGGACGGGGCACGGTCATACCGCCCAGCACGCGCAACCCAGCGCGCCCCAGAAGCCTTTCAGGTCCGACACGGGCAGCTTGCTGGCCCAGGCGCCCGCATGCTGGTGGCCGTGCACATTGCAGTCGTTCGCGCAGGCGCAGCCGGCGGCCGCTTCGCGCAGCGAGGTCTGCAAGGGCTTGCCTTCGGTGTCTGCCCAGGCGCCGTAGCCGCCGAACAGACGCGTGGGCGACCAGTCGGGCATGGCGGGCGGGGGCGCCGCGTCGTCATGGGCCGAGAATTCGCCCGCGCCCCACACCACCTTGCCGCCCACCACGGTAAGCAGGCTGCTGGTGTCGGCGATATCGGATTCCGGGCACGCGAAGAAGTCGCGGTCGGGCACCACCAGATCGGCCAATTGGCCCACGGCGATGCGGCCTTTCTTGCCTTGTTCGTTCGAGAACCAGGTGACGTTCTCCGTCCACATGCGCAGCGCGGCGTCGCGGTCCAGGCAGTTGCGTTGCGGCGTCAGGCGCATGCCGCCCACGGTCTTGCCGGTGATCAGCCAGGACAGCGACACCCACGGGTTGTAGGACGCGACGCGCGTGGCGTCCGTGCCGGCCGACACGTTGACGCCTTTCTCCAGCATGCGCTTGACGGGCGGGGTGGCCTCGGCCGCGCCGGCGCCGTAGCGTTCAACAAAGTACTCGCCCTGGTAGGCCATGCGATGCTGCACGGCCACGCCGCCGCCCAGCGCCGCGATGCGGTCGATGGACTTTTCGGAAATGGTTTCCGCGTGGTCAAAGAACCAGTTCAGCCCGGCCAGCGGCACGTCGCGGTTGACGCGTTCAAACACGTCCAGCGATCGGCTGATGGTTTCGTCATAGGTGGCGTGCATGCGCCACGGCCAGCGGTTCTGCGCCAGGATGCGCACCACTTCTTCCAATTCGCCTTCCATCTCGGGCCCCATCTCGGGGCGCGGCTGGCGGAAGTCTTCGAAGTCGGCGGCCGAGAACACCAGCATTTCGCCCGCGCCGTTGTGGCGGAAGTAGTCGGTGCCTTGCTTGTATTGCGACGTGGCCGTCCAGTTCAGGAAGTCTTCTTTTTCCTGCTTGGGCTTTTGCGTGAACAGGTTGTAGGCCAGGCGGATCGTCAGCTGGTTGGCGTCGGCCAGTTGCTGGATGACCTGGTAGTCCTCGGGGTAGTTCTGAAAACCGCCGCCCGCGTCGATGGCGCCGGTGACGCCCAGGCGGTTCAGTTCGCGCATGAAGTGGCGGGTGGAGTTGACCTGGTATTCCAGCGGCAGCTTGGGGCCCTTGGCCAAGGTGGCGTACAGGATCGACGCGTTGGGCTTGGCCAACAGCAGGCCGGTGGGGTTGCCGGCGGCATCGCGCACGATTTCGCCGCCCGGCGGGGCGGGCGTGGTCTTGTCGTAGCCCACCGCGCGCAAGGCAGCGGCGTTCAGCAGCGCGCGGTCGTACAGATGCAGGATGAACACGGGCGTATCGGGCGCCACGGCGTTCAGTTCCTCGATGGTGGGCAAGCGCTTTTCGGCGAACTGGTGCTCGGTGAAGCCGCCCACCACGCGCACCCACTGCGGGGCGGGGGTAATGGCGACCTGGCGGCGCAGCATGGCCATGGCGTCGGACAGGCTGCGTACGCCGTCCCAGCGCAATTCCATGTTGTAGTTCAGGCCACCGCGGATGATGTGCAGGTGGTTGTCGATCAGGCCCGGCAGCACGCCGCGTCCGTTCAGCGCGATCACCCGGGTTGCGGGGCCGGCCAGCGGCAGGATGTCGGCGGCGGCGCCCACGCGCGTGAAGCGGCCTTCGCGGATGGCGACGGCGTCGGCCACGGGGTTGGCGGGGTCCAGCGTGGTGAAGCGACCCTGGTGCAGGATCAGGTCGGGGGCTTGGGTGTCAACCATGGCGCTTGTCTCCACATGCATCGGCGGTTGTTTCAGAGGGGGCGGACGCCTTGGGGCAGCTGGGCAGTTCGCCGAACATATGCGGCTTGACCTGCTCGTGCAGCCAGGACGTGCGCGTGGCCGGTTCGGCCATCATGCGCTTGACCAGCGGGGGAATCTGTTCGCCCGCCAGAATGCCCAGAAGGCCTACCAATGCAATGACCGGTGGCGCGGGCGAGCGCACGTTGAACAGCGCGTAGATCACGCCGACCAAAAGGCCAAGCGCCAGCGAAACAAGGTAGACCTTCATGGGCGGCTCCTATCAGGCTTCGTGCGCGTTGAACATGGACTTGGCGTAGAGGATGCCCAGGCCATAGGCGCCGCCAAACTTCTTGGCGATGCCGGTGGTCATTTCGTAGCTGTCGGTGCGGGCCCAGTCACGCTGCATTTCCAGCAGGTATTGCAACGCGGTGATCGGCTGGCCGCCGGCTTGCACGATGCGTTCGATGGCGCGGTTGTGCGCTTCCACGGACACGTCGCCGCAGGCGTCGGTGATCACATAGACTTCAAAGCCCTGGTCCAGCGCCGACAGGGCCGGGCCGACGATGCACACGCTGGTCCACAAGCCGGCCAGCACGATGCGCTTCTTGCCGATTTCGTTGACCTGTTTGATGACGGCGGCGTCTTCCCAGGTGTTCATGGACGTGCGGTCCAGCAGGGCCTGGCCGGGGAACGGCGCGGTGACTTCGTCGAACATCGGGCCCGAAAAGCTCTTTTCGGCAACGGTGGTCAGGATGGTGGACGCACTGAAACCGGCGGCGGCGTGCGCCACCAGCGCAGCGTTGTTGCGCAGCGTGACGGCGTCGATGGAATGGGTGGCAAATGCCATTTGCGACTGGAAGTCGATCATGATCAGCGTGTGGTCCTGCGGGGACAACAGCTTGGCGCCGGGTTTGGCGAAGGCGGTAACGGACATGGTGTGGCTCCTTGGATGCCGTTTGGAAACCCCCGCAATGTGCCTGCGTCATGTGGCGATGTATTGAACGATTGTCCGGCGCTTTGAAGATTGTGACTGCCCACGCCCCTGCGTTCCGGCGTCCCCATGCCTTGGCGCTCCGGTACCAGTGCCTTGTTGTGCGCGGAACAATTTTGCAATGGCTTGTAAAAAAGACGCGCGGGGTCGCAGCCGGCATCGCACTGGTTTGGTGCCCGGTGCCGGATATCGGGCATGGCCGCGCGTCATTGCGTGCGCCGTGGCCGGCTGCGGGCAGGATTTCACGGGCGTCATCCCGTTGCCCGGGCGCGCGCAACGCGGCTGTTCCGCTGGCACACATGTTGCTTGGTCATTGCATGGTTATGGCTTTTTCATGGCTTGCGCATGGCCTGTTCATCGCTTGCGTATTGCTGATTTATTTCATTGGCTTGTTGCTACGATCGACCGTCGTGCCCCGCCGGTAAACAGCATACGGGCAGGGTGCGCCGCCCGGACGAGACCAGCGTGACCGCAGTGTGGAGATTTTCATGAAGCATCTCATCAAGCACGTGACCCGCTATCGCTATGCCGCCCCGGTCAACTACACCATCCAGACGCTGCGGCTGACGCCCCGGCGCGACGACCACCAACATGCCTTGCGATGGCAGATCCAGACGCCCGGCGAAATCCAGCCGCAGGTGGATGCGTACGGCAACGTCACGCACACGTTGACGCTGCACCGCACCCATAGCGAAATCGAGATTCATGCGGTGGGGCAGGTTGACATCCATCCGCTGGCGCAGGGCCGCGTGGGCGATGAAGACGAACGTCTGCCGGTCTACATCTACGGCGTGCCCACCGCGCTGACCCAATGCGACGATTCCATCCGCGCGTTCTGCCGGCGCGTGGTGCCGCGCGGCGTGCACAGCGCCGACGACGTGCTGATGCTTAGCGCCGCCATCCGCGAACACGTGGCGGTTCAGCCCGGGCTGGGCGGCCCTGCCATGACGGCCCCGCAGGTGCTGGCGGCGCGGCGCGGCGGCAGCCAGGACCAGACCCATCTGCTGTTGGCCTGCGTGCGCGCCATGGGCACGCCGGGCCGCTTTGTCAGCGGCTATTGGCACGAAGCCGGCGATGACGCCGCCAGCCATGGCTGGGCCGATGTCTGGCTGGCCGGGCACGGCTGGGTCAGCGTGGACGTCAGCCACGCGGCGTTTGCCTCCGACGGCCATTGCCGCCTGGCGGTTGGGCGCGATTACGAATCTGCCTCGCCCGTGCGCTGGTTGCACGGCACGGCGGCTACGCTGTCGATGGACGTATCGGTACAGGTGCAGGTGCAGGTGCAGTCAAGCCACTGATTCTTTCAATTTTCCATTTGCTACCCCGCGTTTGCCACCCGCGCCCCCATAATGCAAGACGGCCACCGCCGACCCGGAGAAGGCTTTGACGATCCACGTAGCGCTCAAGCACGTCACGCAATACAACTATGACCGTCTGGTCAGCCTTTCCGCCCAGGTGCTGCGCCTGCGACCCGCCCCGCATAGCCGCACGCCCATCCTGTCGTACTCGCTGACGGTGGAGCCCGCCGAGCACTTCCTGAACTGGCAGCAGGACCCGTTCGCCAACTACCTGGCGCGGCTGAATTTTCCGAACAAGACGCGCGAATTCAAGATCACTGTGGACCTGGTTGCCGAAATGGCGGTCTACAACCCCTTTGATTTCTTTCTGGAACCCGACGCCGAGGAATTTCCCTTCACCTACGACGATGGGCTGGCGCGCGAACTGGCGCCGTACCTGATCCGCGACGAGGCCACGCCCCGATTCGCGGAATTCCTGTCGCGAGTCGATGTGCGGCGGCAACGCACGGTGGACTTCCTGGTGGCGCTGAACCAGCAGGTGCACAAGGAAATCAGCTACCTGATCCGCATGGAACCCGGCGTGCAGACGCCCGAGGAAACGCTGGCGCGGGCGGCGGGATCGTGCCGCGATTCGGGCTGGCTGCTGGTGCAGGCGCTGCGCCACCTGGGGCTGGCGGCGCGTTTCGTGTCGGGCTACCTGATCCAGCTCAAGCCGGACGTGCGCGCGCTGGACGGCCCCAGCGGCGCGCAGACCGACTTCACGGATCTGCATGCGTGGTGCGAAGTCTATCTGCCGGGCGCCGGCTGGATCGGGCTGGATCCTACCTCCGGGCTGCTGGCCGGCGAAGGCCACATTCCGCTGGCCGCCACGCCCGAACCCGGCAGCGCCGCTCCCGTGACGGGCGCGGTCGACGAGGCCGAGGTGGAATTCACGCACACCATGTCCGTCACGCGCGTGTTCGAATCGCCGCGCGTCACCAAGCCATATAGCGACGAGCAATGGCGCGCCATCCTGGACCTGGGCGACAAGATCGACGACCGGCTGGACCAGATGGACGTGCGCCTGACGATGGGGGGCGAGCCCACCTTCGTCTCGGTGTCCGACCGCGAGGGCGCGGAATGGAACACCGCCGCGCTCGGCCCCACCAAGCGCGGCTATGCGCTGGAACTCTTGAACCGCTTGCGCACGCGCTACGGCGGCAACGGCTTTGTGCACCTGGGGCAGGGCAAGTGGTATCCGGGCGAACAATTGCCGCGCTGGGCGCTGTCGATCTATTGGCGCGCCGATGGGCAAGCATGCTGGGACGACCCGACGCTGTTCGCCGACGAGCGCCAGCGCAGCGCGTACACGGTGGCGGACGCCAAGCGCTTCGTCACGCGGCTGTGCGAGCGGCTGGAAGTGGACGCACGCCACGTCGTGCCGGGCTACGAGGACGTCTTCTACTACCTGTGGCGCGAACGGCGGCTGCCGGCCAACGTGGACCCGTTCGATTCCCGGTTGGACGATGAAATGGAACGCGCGCGCCTGCGCCGCGTGTTCGAGCAGAAGCTGGACAGCATCGTCGGCTATGCGCTGCCGATCCAGGCGGGCGAGGGCGGGCCGTGGGTGTCCGGCCCCTGGTTCCTGCGCGACGAACGCATGTACCTGTTTCCCGGCGATTCGCCGATGGGCTTGCGCCTGCCGCTGGACTCGCTGCCCTGGGCGGCCGAGGCCGATGCACCGGTGGTCACGGAACGCGACCCCTTCGATACCCGCCGTTCGCTGCCGGGGCCGACGCAGTTGGTGGCGCAGAGTCAGCGTAATGGCGCGTCCGCGGCACCGGGCGCGCACCCGCCCGCCAAGTTCGAATCCGCCGCCAACCTGACCCGCACCGCCATGTGCGTGGAAACGCGCAGCGGCATCCTGTATGTGTTCATGCCGCCCTTGCCGCGCCTGGAAGACTATCTGGCGCTGGTGGCGCAGGTGGAGGGCACGGCGCGCGATCTGGGCGTGAACATTGTGCTGGAAGGCTACCCGCCGCCGCGCGATCCCCGCTTGAAGGTGCTGGCGGTTACGCCGGACCCCGGCGTCATCGAGGTCAACATCCACCCGGCCGCCAATTGGGCCGAACTGGTGGACCACACCGAATTCCTGTACGAAACCGCCTTCGAGACGCGGCTGTCCACCGAAAAATTCATGGCCGACGGGCGCCACACCGGCACCGGCGGCGGCAACCACTTCGTGCTGGGCGGCGCCACGCCGGCCGACAGCCCGTTCCTGCGCCGCCCCGACGTGCTGGCCAGCCTGTTGGCGTACTGGGTCAATCATCCGTCGTTGTCGTACCTGTTTTCCGGGCTGTTCATCGGCCCCACCAGCCAGGCGCCCCGCATCGACGAGGCGCGCAACGATCAGGTCTACGAGCTTGAACTGGCATTTCAGGAAATCCACCGGCGCTGCGCCGAACAGGGCGAACAGGTGCCGCCCTGGATGATCGACCGCGCGCTGCGCAACATCCTGGTCGACGTGACGGGCAACACGCACCGCTCGGAATTCTGCATCGACAAGCTGTATTCGCCCGACAGCGCCACCGGCCGGCTGGGTTTGCTGGAACTGCGCGCCTTTGAAATGCCGCCGCATGCGCGCATGAGCCTGGCGCAGCAGCTGCTGCGGCGCGGCCTGGTGGCCCATTTCTGGAAATCGCCCTATACCGCGCGCCTGACACGCTGGGGCACCGAGCTGCATGACCGCTTCCTGCTGCCTACCTTTGTGAAAATGGACTTCGAGGACGTGCTGTCCGATCTGAACGAGGCGGGGTACGGCTTTGACGCCGCATGGTTCGCGCCGCATTTCGAGTTCCGCTTTCCGCTGTTCGGCGACGTGGCGGCGCGCGGCATCCACCTGGAACTGCGCGGCGCGCTGGAACCCTGGCACGTGATGGGCGAAGAGGGCTCGTCCGCGGGCACGGTGCGCTACGTGGATTCGTCGTTGGAACGGGTGGAAATCCGGGTATCGGGCTTGAACGACAACCGCTATGTTGTCACGGTCAATGGCCGCGCGCTGCCCTTGCAGCCGACCGGCCGGGTAGGCGAGTACGTGGCGGGCGTGCGCTACAAGGCATGGTCGCCGCCGTCGGCGCTGCATCCGACGATACCGGTGCATGTGCCTTTGACGGTGGATATTGTCGATACCTGGAATCAACGCTCATTAGGGGGCTGCAAATACCATGTCGCGCATCCGGGCGGGCTGAATCCGGAATCGTTCCCGGTCAATTCCTACGAGGCCGAGAGCCGGCGCCTGGCCCGTTTCGAGAAAATCGGGCACACGCCGGGCCGCATGGACGTGGCGCCGGCGCAAGTGGGCCGTGAATTTCCGTTCTCGCTGGATTTAAGGCACGATTGACCCCTTGTTGGAATTTGAACCCCGGCGCCCCCGTCGCCTTTTGAAGCCCCATGCCGCAATTTCTTTTTCAGACCGATCCGTCGCAGGATGTCGCATCCCTGGCGGTTCATGCGGCGCTGCCCGCGCGGCCTGGGCACTATGACGAACTGCGCGCGCCGCCCGATGCGTCGGGCGCGACGCGGCTGCGCGAACCGTGGCCCCAATTCTTCGAGCTTCTGGGCACCAGCGGCTTTGCCGACCTGGACCGGCGCGTGGACGTGGTGGCGCGGCAAATCCGCGAAAACGGCATCACCTACAACATCTACGCCGAAGCCAATGGGTCGGCGCGGCCGTGGTCGCTGGACCTTTTGCCCTTTGTCATCAACGACACCGACTGGGCGGCCATCGAACAGGGGGTATGCCAACGCGCCGGCCTGTTGAACCGCGTGCTTGCCGACGTCTACGGCCCGCAAACCCTGCTGGCCGACAAGCTGATACCGCCCGCGCTGGTGTTCGGCCATCCGGGTTATCTGCGGCCCTTGCGCGGCTACCAGCCGCCAGGCGGCACCTACCTGCACATCGCGGCGTTCGATCTGGCGCGCGCCGCCGATGGCGGCTGGTGGGTGGTGTCGCAACGCACACAGGCGCCATCCGGGTTGGGGTATCTGCTGGAAAACCGGCTGACCATTTCGGGCATGTTCCCCGAGGCGTTCAAGCAGTTGCGCGTGCAGCATCTGGCCACCAGCTACCGGCGGCTGATGGACATGCTGTACAAGCTGAGCCCGGGCGGGCTGCCGGCGCATACGCCGCCGCGCATCGTGCTGCTGACCCCGGGGCCGTACAACGAAACCTATTTCGAACAGACGTACCTGGCGCGCTATCTGGGCGTGACGCTGGTCGAAGGCGGCGACCTGGTCGTGCGCGACAAGATGCTTTACCTGAAAACGCTGCACGGGCTGGAACGCGTGCACGCGGTGCTGCGCCGCCTGGACGACGATTTTTGCGACCCGCTTGAGCTGCGGTCGGATTCCACGCTGGGCGTGCCGGGGCTGTTGCAGGTGATGCGCGCGGGCAATGTGCTGGTGGCCAATTCGCTGGGCGCGAGCTTTCTGGAGTCGCCCGCGATCAACGGCTTTTTGCCCGCCATCAGCCGCCGCCTGTTCGATGCCGATCTGCTGTTGCCGTCGTTGCCTTCGTGGTGGTGCGGCGAGGCCGCCGCGCGCGAACAGGCGTTGGCGAATCTGCCGGGCATGGTCATCAAATCCACCTACCCCAGCAATATGCGGGGGGGCTTCGAACCCGTCATCGGCGGCGCCGTGCCGCCGTCCGACACCGCCGCGCTGCATGCGCGCATCGCCGACAACCCCGACGCCTATACCGTTCAAGAATATCTGCCGCTGTCACAGGCGCCCAGCTGGAGCGCGGGCCACATCGTGCCGCGCGCGGCGATGCTGCGCGTGTTCGTCATCGCCGATGGCGAGGGCGGTTGGAACGTGCTGCCGGGCGGCCTGACGCGCATCGCCAGCCGCGAACAGCAGATTGTGTCGATGCAGCGCGGCGGCAGCAGCATGGACACCTGGGTCACCACGCGCGGCGCGGTCGATATGTTCTCGATGCTGCCCGTGCAATTGCGGCTGGAGGACATTGCCCCCGCGCATCGCCCCGTGTCCAGCCGCGCCGCCGAAAACCTGTTCTGGATGGGCCGCTACACCGAACGCGCGGAAAACGATGTGCGCCTGGCCACGGTGGCGCTGACCTGGCTGAACAGCGATGAAGACAATGCCGGCGAACTGTTCGCCGCCGTCGACACGCTGTGCCGTCGCAGCGGGCTGGTGCCCGCCGCGCCCACCTTGTCGGCGCGCATGTTTGAATCCACGCTGGTGGCCCATCTGGTCAGCGACGACGCGCAGGGCGGCGTGGCGCGCAACCTTGGGGCGCTGGCCTTTGCCGCCGGCCAGATCCGTGACCGCCTTTCGCCCGAGCATTGGCGGCTGGTGGTGACGGCGCATGAATGGTTCATGCGCATGGCGTCGGCGGGCAAGGGGCGCGATACCGCCGCGGCGGTGTCCGCGCCCGTTTCCGCGCCGGACGTGCTGCGCGGCTTGCGCAACCTGGGCATGCAGCTGTCGGCAATCACGGGTTCGCAAACCGACCGCATGACGCGCGACGACGGCTGGCGCCTGTTGACCATCGGCCGGCAGATCGAACGCCTGGCCGCCATGGCCGGTTTGCTGGGCGAACTGTTCCGCCGCAACGCGGTGCTGGGCGATAGCGGCTTGAACATGCTGCTGGACCTGTTCGACAGCAAGATCACATATCGCGCCTATTACCCTGGCCGCCAGGAAGTGCCCGCGTTGCTGAACCTGCTGGTGCAAGAGCCCGCCAACCCGCGTTCGCTGACCTGTGTGCTGAGCGTGTTGCGCAAAGAGCTGGCGCGGCTGCCCGATACCGTGGCGGGGCCGGGCAGGGATCTGGTGAACCTGCTGCCGGCGGAAGGCGTGGGCGTGTCGTTGGCGGATTTATGCCAACAGACCCAGGGCCTGTACGCGGGCGTGCTGACGTTGTGCACGCAACTGGAACTGGCCGCCAGCGCCTTGTCCAACGAGATCAGCCTGCGGTATTTCAGCCATGCGGCCGGCCATGACCAAACGCTTACCGCGTAACTTGCGAGGCATGCCGACATGAACGGGGTGACGCTGATCGTCGACCACGAAACCGCGTATCGCTACGATTCGCCGGTGGAACTGGCCCACCATCTGGGCTATCTGCGCCCCTTGAACGATGCGTGGCAGGTGCTTGAGGCTTACGCGCTGGAGGTCACGCCCGTGCCGCCCGGCATCACCGAGGCGGTGGATGGCTTTGGCAACACGCGCTGCACCTTCGCGCTGTACGCGCCGCACGAGGCGCTGACGGTGCGCGCCACCAGCCGCGTTACGGTCCATCCGCGCTTTCAGGCGCTGGACGCAGCGCTGGGTTTGCCCTGGGAGGCCGCCGCCCAGCGCCTGCGTTATGACCCGGCCTTGCCCTACGCGCCCGAGGTCGAATTCACCTTCGCGTCTCCCTATATACCGATGCATGCCGAGCTTCGGGCATACGGCTTGCTGTCGTTCACCCCGGGCCGCCCGGTGGCCGAGGCCGCGCTGGACCTGATGCACCGCATCCACGCGGATTTCACCTACCGGCCCGCGCACACTCAGGTGTCCACGCCGGTGCTTGATGCGTTCCAGGAACGTATCGGCGTATGCCAGGATTTTGCGCATGTGATGATCGGCTGCCTGCGCGCGCTGGGTTTGCCGGCGCGTTATGTCAGTGGCTACCTGATGTCGCAACCGCCGCCCGGCAAACCGCGCCTGATCGGCGCCGACGCCTCGCACGCCTGGGTGTCGGTGCACTGCGCGGGGGTGGACATCAATGGGGGCTGGATCGACCTGGACCCCACCAACGACGTGGTGCCGGGCACGGCGCACGTGGTGCTGGCGCATGGCCGCGACTACGGCGACGTCACGCCCTTGCGCGGCGTGATCCGGGGCGGCGGCCATGAATTGAATGTGCGCGTAACCGTCGCGCCCATAGACGAGTTTCCGACAGGGACTGATGCATGAGCTATTTCTTCGACGCGATCAACCGCCAACTGCGCGCCCCGAAACGCCAGCGCGTGCGGCATGCGCGCGCGAAGGCCTTTCAGTGCGTGTGCGGGCAGCCCGTTTTCTTCAGCAATACCGAATGCCTGAACTGCCACCGACAGCTGGGGTTTGACCCGAAGCGCGGCCACGTGATCGCGCTGGACGACGCGCCGGGCGGCATCCTGCGTGAATCGGGCAAGGTGCGCGGCAAAACGTACAAGCGCTGCGGCAACTTCAGCCTGCCGGCGCTGTGCAACTGGCTGGTGCCCGCGCAGTCGCCCGACACGCTGTGCCTGGCCTGTAACCTGAACCGCACCATCCCGGATCTTTCCGTACCGGAAAACGGCCCGCTGTGGTTCAAGGTTGAGGCCGCCAAGCGCCAGATGATTGCGCAGATCATGACGCTGGGCCTGCCGATCCGGCGCTCGGTGGCCCCTGACGACGGCGGCCTGGCGTTCGACCTGCTGGCGCCCGTTGACGATGGCACCCCCTTGCTGACCGGCCACGCGCAAGGGCTTATCACCATCAACATCCGCGAGGCCGACGACGCCTACCGGGTGAAAGTGCGTGAAGACATGCACGAGCCGTACCGCACCCTGCTGGGCCACTTTCGCCACGAGATTGGCCACTATTACTGGGACCAGCTGATTTCGCCCGGCCCGTGGCTGGAACCGTTCCGGCAGGTCTTCGGCGACGAGCGCGCCGACTACGGCGAGGCCCTGCAACGCAACTACGAACAAGGCCCGCCCGCCGATTGGGAACTGCACTACATCAGCACCTATGCGTCGTGCCACCCATGGGAAGACTGGGCCGAAACCTGGGCGCACTACCTGCACATGATGGACACGCTGGACACCGCGATCAGCTTCGGCGTGACGCGTACCGCCGTCGAACAGTCCTACGAGCCCTTCACCAAAGAAGCCCTGTATGACCCCGAAGACCCCGACGGCCAGGCGTTCCTGGACCTGGTCAACGCCTGGGTCGCCCTGACCGGCGTCCTGAACGAGCTGGCCCGCAGCATGGGCCAACGCGACTTCTACCCCTTCGTCCTGCCCGCCGAGGTGATCGGCAAGCTTCAGTTCGTGCACCGGGTAGTGAAGGGCGCTTCGGCGGGGTGAGAGGGCGGTGGGCGCGGAGAGTAAGAGGCAAACGAAGCGGAAAATGAAGCGGCAAATGAAGCGGCAAATAAAGCGACAAAAAACATGGCCCGCATGCTGGCTCTGGACTCCATGAAAGCGAAGATCAGCGCGGTCGCGCAGGTGGAAACCGCGCATGGCCGTTTGCGGAAAGAAGCCGCCTTGCCGATCTTGCTGCCCGCCCTGTATGGCGGGGTGGATGACGCTCCGTGACCGGACTGCACCAAGCGCTACGCCTGCCCGACTGGGTGTGCATGGCGTCCATGCCCGTTGCCCAGGCGGCGGAGCACCTGCTTGCCGCCGTGGGCGATGAGGCCTTGGCGTGGCGCCAGGCAACCTTGGCGATGAGCCCCGGGCGGCGCGCCGAGTTCGTGGCGGGTCGGGTGTGTGCGTGGCGGGCGTTGCAAGAGGCGGGGGCGAAAAGGGCGGGGGCGAAGAGGGTGGGGGCGAAGAAGGCGGGGGCGACGGATCAGGGGCCGGTGTTGCCGGTGGACCAGCGTTTGCCGGTGTGGCCGGCGGGGTGGTTGGGCAGCATCAGCCATAGCGGGGCGTGGGCGGTTGCGGCGGTGGCTTCGGCAGCGCGGTGCCAGGCGCTGGGGCTGGACTTGCAGGACTTGATTGCCCCGCAAACCGTGGTGGACGTGCAGCCACTGGTGGCAACCGAGCGCGAACTTGCCCGCATGGCGGCGCACTTGGATCGCGGGCATGCGCTGACCTTGTTGTTTTCCGCCAAGGAAGCGCTGTACAAGGCGCTGTATCCGCGCCTGCGCAGGTTCCAGGATTTCGATGCGGCCGAACTCACGGCGATGCGCGCGAGCAGGGCAGAAGTGACGCTGACCCTGACCCGCGATTGGGATGACGCGGAGTGGCGGGCCGGGCAGGCGCTAAGCGTGCGCTACGCCTGGGTGGCCGACGGGGTGCTGACAGCCTGCTGCGTGGCGGCGCGTGGGGCCGGCGCCTAGGGCTGAGTGCCCGCGACGACCTCAGCCCGGCCCCGACCCACCATTCACACCGTCAGACTGATCCAGGTCGTCTTCAAGTCCGAATACTTGTCCAGCGCGTGCAGGGACTTGTCCCGGCCCGACCCCGATTGCTTGACTCCGCCGAACGGCACCGTGATGTCGCCATCGGCGTAGCAGTTGACCCAGACCAGGCCGGCGCGCAGGCGGCGCGACAAGCGATGCGCGCGCGACAGGTTGGCCGTCCACAAGCCCGCTCCCAGTCCATAGACCGAGTCGTTGGCCAGCGCAATCGCTTCGTCTTCGGTGCCGAAACGTTGCGCCGCCAGCACCGGGCCGAAGATCTCTTCGCGGACCAAGGCGGAATCCTGGTGCGCGCAATCGAAGATGGTCGGTTCGATGTAGTAGCCGCCCGTGTCGCTGCGCGCCTGCTTGCCGCCGATGCGCAAGGTGGCGCCTTCGGACTGGCCGGCGGCGATGCGGGCCAGCACCCCCTGCATCTGGCGTTCGTCCACCATGGCGCCCATGGCGGTGGCCGGGTCCAGCGGGTCGCCCGGCTGCAAGGTGGCCGCAAAGGCGGCGACTTTGTCCATGAAGGCGTCGTAGATGCCGTCCTGCACGTACAGGCGCGAGCCGGCGATGCACACCTCGCCCTGGTTCGAGAAGATGGCCAGCGCGGCGGCTTGCGCGGCGCGGTCCAGGTCGGGGCAGTCGTCAAACACGATGTGGGGCGACTTGCCGCCACATTCCAGCCATACGCGCTTCAAATTCGATTCGCCCGCATAGCTCATGAAGCGCTTGCCCGTGGCGGTGGACCCGGTGAACGCCACGCAGTCCACGTCCGGGTGGCGGCCCAGCGCCTGCCCGGCCACCGCGCCCAGCCCCGGCACCACGTTGAAGACGCCGGCGGGAATGCCGGCTTGTTCCGCCAGCGCCGCCAGCCGGATGGCCGACAGCGAGGCCTGTTCGGCCGGCTTCAGGATGACGCTGTTGCCCGCCGCCAACGCGGGCGCGACCTTCCAGGCGGCCATCATCAGCGGGTAGTTCCACGGCACCACGGCGGCGACCACGCCCAGCGCTTCGCGCGTGATGGTGGCTAGCGCGTCCGGGCCGGTCGGGGCGATCTCGTCATAGATTTTGTCGATGGCTTCGGCGTACCACGCATAGCAGCGCGCGGTTTCCGGCACGTCGAAAGCCAGCGCGTCGCGGATGGGCTTGCCCATGTCCAGCGTTTCCAGCAGCGCCAGTTCTTCGGTGTGTTCGTCGATGAGGCGGGCCAGGCGCAGCAGGCGTTCCTTGCGTTGGCGCGGGGCCAGCTGGCTCCAGACGCCGGCTTCGAAGGCGCGGCGCGCGGCGGCCACGGCGCGGTCCACGTCGGCCTGGCCGCAGGCGGCCACGTCGGCCAGGCGGCGGCCATCGATGGGGCTGGAGGCGGCAAACGTGGCGCCGTCGGCGGCGTCGCAGTAGGCGCCGTCGATGTAAGCGCGGCCGTCGATGCGCAGCGTGGCGGCGCGGTCATGCCAATAGGCGCGATCGTGTTGGCTCATGCGGGTTCTCCGGAATGAAGGCGGTGCGGGGTGGGGGAGGCGGGGGCCGTATCGCTGTGCGCGTTGGCGCGCGCGACCATGGCGTCCAGCAGCACGTTGCAGCCCGCTTCCAGGTCGGCGGGCTTGGCGTCTTCGATTTCGTTGTGGCTTACGCCGTCCTTGCAGGGCACGAAGATCATGGCGGTGGGCGTGACGCCGGCCATGTAGACGGCGTCGTGACCGGCGCCGGTGACGATATCCATGGCGGCCAGGCCACGGCGCGTGGCGCCGTCGCGCACCTTGGCGACCAGGTCCGGGTCGAAGGGGGTGGGGGGGAAATACTGCACCTGCTTCACGTCCACTGTTACGCCGTGGCGTTCGGCGACGTCGGTGCAGGCGGCCAGCCAGCGCGCGTCCATCTGCGTCAGCGTGGCTTCGTCTTCATGGCGCAGGTCCACGGTGAAGCGCACCTGGCCGGGGATGACATTGCGCGAGCCCGGATGCGCGTGGATTTCGCCAACCGTGCCGCGCCCATGCGGCTGGTTGTCGTTGGCGATGCCGATCACCGCCTGCAACAGGAAGGTGGCCGCGTACAGTGCGTCGCGGCGGATGGGCATGGGCGTGGGGCCGGCGTGCATTTCCATGCCGGTGATCACCACGTCGTACCAGCGCACGCCCAGCGACCCGGTCACCACGCCGACCACTTTGTCTTCATGTTCCAGGATGGGGCCTTGTTCGATGTGCGCCTCGAAGTACGCGCCGACCGGGCGGCCACCCACGGGGTCCGCGCCCGCGTAGCCGATGGCGGCCAGTTCGTCGGCCACGGACTTGCCGTCGTGGTCGCGCGCATTCAGCGCCACTTCCAGTGGGAATTTTCCGGCGAACACGCCGGAGCCCATCATCACGGGCAGAAAGCGCGAGCCTTCTTCGTTGGTCCAGATGGCCACTTCCAGCGGGGCCTCGGTGATGACGCCATGGTCGTTCAGGCTGCGCATGACTTCCAGCCCGGCCAGCACGCCGTAGCAGCCGTCGAACTTGCCGCCGGTGGGCTGCGTGTCGATGTGGCTGCCGGTCATGACCGGCGGCAGGTCATTGTTGCGGCCGGCGCGGCGGGCAAAGATGTTGCCCACCTGGTCCACACGCAGCGTCATGCCGGCCTCGCGCATCCAGCCGGTGACCAGGTCGCGGCCCTGGCCGTCCAGCGCGGTCAGCGCCAGCCGGCAGTTGCCGCCCTTGGGGGTGGCGCCGATCCGCGCCAGGTCCATCAGCGACTGCCACAGCCGCTGTCCGTTGATCGAAATCGTGCTTGTCATGGGTTCACGTCCTGTCAATGATCGTTATTGGCGGGGTTGGCGGGGGCGTTGCCGCGCGCGATGCGGGCTTGCGCGGCTTCTCGGATGCCCATCAGCGTTTCGCCCGGGGCAATGCCGTTGGCGTCGTAGCGGATTTCCAGCAGCGCGGGCAGGCTTTCCTTGTCGGCAAAGGCCAGCGCGCGTTCGAACGCGGGTCCGAAATCTTCCGTGGTCTCCACGGCTTCCCCGTAGCCGCCATAGCCCCGGATGATCTGCGTGAAGTCGGGGTTTTCAAAGCCCAGCGCAATCGTGCGGGCGGGGAATTCGCGTTCCTGGTGGGCGCGGATGGTGCCCCAGATGCTGTTGTTGAACACCAGCACGACCACGCCCAGCTTGTACTGCAAGGCCACGCCCAGTTCCTGCATGTTCATCTGAAAGCAGCCGTCGCCCGCATAGCACACCACGGTGCGAGCGCGGTCTTCCAGCTTGGCCGAAATAGCGGCGGGCAAGCCATAGCCCATCGACCCGACCGTGGGCGTCAGGCTGGTGCCCGGGCCGGTGTAGCGGCGATAGCGGTGCGGATACAGCGCGTAGTTGCCCGCGCCCACGGTGATGCAGGCGTTGGCGGGCAGGTGCGCGTCCACATAGGCGGCGGCCGCGTCCAGGCTCATCGGGCCGGGCGCGGGCAGCGGGGTCAGGCTGTCCACCAGTTGCTGATGCGCGATGCGCACGGCGTCGCCGCGCGGCTTGGCATGGCCGGGCGCCAGGTCCGCCACGCTGGCGGCAAAGCTGGCCACATCGGCCACGATGGCCTGCGTGGGCGAAAACACGCGACCCAGTTCGGCGGCGTCGGGGTAGACGTGGATCAGCTTCTGGCGAGGCAGCGGGCTTTCGATGACGCTATAGCCTTCGGTCGTTGCTTCGCCCAGGCGCGTGCCCACGGCCAGCACCAGGTCGGCGTCCTTCAGGCGCTGGCGCAGTTCGGGCGTCATGGCCCAGCCGACGTGGCCGGCGGCGTTGGGGTGGCGCTGGTCAAAGCACTCCAGGCGGCGCCACGCCGTGCCCACGGGCAACTCGAAGCGTTCGGCAAAGCCGGCAATCTGGTCGATGGCGGTCTGGTGCCATCCGTTGCCGCCCAGCAGCAGGAAGGGGCGTTGGGCGGCGTTCAGCAATTCGGTCATGCGCGCCAGGTCGGCGGCGCCCGGGTGGCTGTGCACGCGCGGGTAGCGTGGCAGGTCCGCCACGCGCGCCGTGCCCCACAGCGTGTCTTCGGGCAGTGCCAGCACCACGGGTCCGGGCCGGCCGCTGGTGGCCACGGCGAAGGCGCGCGAAATGAATTCGGGGATGCGGTCGGTGCGGTCGATCTGCGCCACCCACTTGGCCATTTGCCCGAACATGCGGCGGTAATCGATTTCCTGGAAGGCTTCGCGTTCCATGAAGTCGTTGCCGACCTGACCCACGAACAGGATCATTGGCGTGGAGTCCTGGTAGGCGGTGTGCACGCCGATGCTGGCGTTGGTGGCGCCCGGGCCGCGCGTGACGAAGCAGATGCCGGGTTCGCCCGTCAGCTTGCCATAGGCTTCGGCCATGTACGCCGCGCCGCTTTCCTGGCGGCAGACCACGGGCTCGATGGCGTCGGTGTGTTCGTTCAGCGCGTCGATGCACGGCAGGTAGCTTTCGCCGGGAATCATGAACACGCGGCGCGCGCCATGGATGCGCAGCTGCTGCATCAGGATCTGGCCGCCGTTGCGTTCGGGAAGTGCGGATGACGTCATGCAAGGTCTCCTTGTTGTGGGACGGCCTGCGCGCGGCGCTCGGCGGCCCATCGTTCGAATTGGTCATGGCGCGCCAACAGGCGGCGCGCGGTGTTGTAGGTGGGCGGGTCGATGCGTTCGGCGTCGTGGCGGCCGGCGCGTTGGGCCTCGAAGCGGGCCACGCAGTCGCGCGCGGTGTCCACGTCCGGCGCAGCGGGAGTGAACACCTCGTGGATCAGGGGGACCTGTTCGGCCACCGTGGCGCATTTGGATTTCAGGCCCAGGCGACGCGCCCAGCGCAGGTCCGCTTCCAACGCGGGCAGGTCGCGGTAATTGAACGGGCAGTCGATCGGCACGCAGCCGGCGGCGGTGCAGTCCACCAGGAAGCGGGCGCGCACGGCGTGCAGTTCGATGCCGTCCTTGCCGCGCTCGGCGCCCAGGCTGGCCGTCAGGTCTTCGGCGGCCAGCAGGCAGGCGGACACGCGCGGGCTGGCGGTCAGGATGTCGTAGGCGCGCACCAGCCCCAGCGCCGATTCCAGCGTGGGCACGATCTCGGTGCTGCCGGCAGCCAGGCCCAGTTCGGCTTCCAGCGCCGTGATCGCCTGATCCAGCGCAATGATCTGCGCGGCGCTTTCGGCGTGCGGCAGGAATACCGCATCCGGCGCACCGGGCATCACGCCACGCAGGTCGGCCAGCCCGTCGTCTTCCAGCTTGTTGATGCGCACGGCCGCCACCACGCCTTGCGCGCGGCACGTGGCAAACAAGGCGGCAATGCGCGGACGGGCAGCGGGCCGTTCGACGGGCGCCGTGAATTCTTCCAGGTCGGCCACCAGCGCGTCCGTGCCGCTTGCCAGGCCCGCGGCCTGCGCGGCGGCGTCCATGCCGGGCACGAACATCCAGCTGCGGCGCAGCGCGGCGGGGCGGCGGAGATATGGGGAAGTAGTCATTGCACGTGCCTCGGCAGGAACAGCACCAGTTCAGGAACAAACGTCAGCAGCAACATCACGGCGGTCATGGCCAGCATCATCCAGGACAGCGGGCGCAGCGTTTGCATCATATTGATGCCGCCGATCTTGCAGGCGGCCATCAGGTCGACCCCGACCGGGGGCGTATTGGCGCCGATGGCCATGTTGATGGACAGCAGGATGCCGAAATGCACCGGGTCGATGTTGTAGTGTGCCAGCACCGGCATCACCACGGGGGCCACGATGATGATGACGGGGATGGCTTCCATGAAGGTGCCCAGCAGCAGCAATACCACCGTCAGCACCAGCAGCACGGCCGTCTTGCTGTCGGTCCAGTCCACCAGCAGCGTGGACAGGGCCTGCGGCACCTGTTCGGCCACCAGCACCCAGGCGAAGAGGCCCGAGGCGCCGATGATCAGCAGGATCGACGCGCTGCTTTCACCGGTGGACTTCAGGTTGTCCCACAGCGATTTCAAGCTAAGCGTGCGGTACCAGAAAAAGCCGATCAGCAGGGCGTAGACAATCGCGCTGGAGGCCGCTTCGGTGGCGGTGAAGATGCCAAAACGGATGCCGCCGATGATCAGCACCGGCACCATCAGCGCGGGCAGCGCATCGATGGCGGCCGCGCGCAGTTCGCCCCAGGAAAACGGCTGGCCGCCCGCCCAGTTGTGCTTGCGCGACTGCCAGATGGCCACGCCGATCAAGGACAGGCCCAGCAGGATGCCGGGGATGATGCCCGCCACGAACAGCTTGCCCACCGACGTGTCGGTGATGGTGCCGTAGACGATCAGCACGATGCTGGGCGGGATGATGGTGGACGTGGCGCCCGCGCTGCCCACCAGCGCGCAAGAAAAACCCTTGTCGTAGCCGCTGCGCGCCATGGCGGGCAACAGCAGGCTGCCGATGGCGACCACGTCGGCCACGCCCGAGCCCGATAGCGCGCCGAACATCAGGCAGGCCAGCACGGCCACCACGGCCAGGCCGCCCTTGATGTCGCCGACGATGGCGGCGCACAGGCGCACGATGCGTTGCGTCAGGCCGGCACCGTTCATTAGTTGCGCGGCCAGGATGAATAGCGGGATCGCCAGCAGGGTGAAGCTGTCCAGCCCCACCACGTACTGCTGCGCCGCGACCATCATGGGCGCCGAGTCATACACGGCCAGGTAGGCCAGGCACGACAGCACCAGGCCGAATGCAATGGGCATGTCGATCAACACCGTGATCGTGAACACGCCCATCAAAAAGAGAGCACCCGAAGACATCTTGTTATTCCTTTGCCGTGGCGGGGGTGGGCGCGAACAGTTGCGCCAGATGGACGACGATGGTGACCGCGCAGGCAAACGGCAACGCCAGGTAGACCGTGCCGGCGGACACGTCCAGCGCGGGCAGCGTCTGGTCGCCCGTAAGCTCGGCCAGCTGCCAGCCCGCGTAGCCCAGCGCGGCCAAGCCCACGATGACCAGCGCCTGGTTCAAGCGCTCGAAGGCATTGAGCACGCGCGGGCTGCGCACCACGAAGGGCAGCAGCCCGGCCATCAGATGCGAGCGTTCGTAGCTGCACGCCACGCCACCGATGAAGGCCGACCACACCAGCACCAGGCGCGGCAATTCCTCGGCCCAGTGCGGCGTGGTGTGCATGACGAAGCGCGAGAACACCACGTAAGAGATCAGGATCGCCAGCAAGGCCACCGCCAGGGCGGCAAAGGCCTTGCTGATGCCCGACAGGATGGCGGACAGTCGGTTAAGCATTACTTGGCCTCGCGGTACTTCTGCACAATCGCCATCAGCTCGGGGCCGTAGGTGACCGAGTAGGTCTTCCATACGGGCTGCACGGCGGCGGCAAAGGCGGCCTTGTCGACCTCGTTGACCTGCATGCCTTTTTCTTTCAGCTGGGCCACGAACTGCTGGTCGCCGTCGGTGATCATCTTGCGCTGGGCGTCGCGCCACTTGTCGGCGGCGGCCTGCACCACCTTCTTGTCATCGGCGGAAATTCGGTTCCAGACCGGCTTGGAAATGATCAGGTTGGCCGGGCCCCAGACGTGACCCGTCAGCGACAGGTACTTCTGCACTTCGAAGAACGACGAGGTGTAGATGATGGACAAGGGGTTTTCTTGCGCGTCAAACACCTTTTGCTGCAAGGCCGAGTACAGCTCGCCAAAGGCCAGCGGGGCCGGGTTGGCGCCCAGCGCGGTAAAGGTGTCCAGACGCATCTTGTCAGGCGTGACGCGGGTTTTCAGACCGGCCAGATCGGCGGGCTTGTTCACGGGGCCGCGATTGTTGGTCACGTGGCGAAAGCCGTTTTCCCACCACGAAATGATCGTCAGGTTCTTCTTGTCGGCCAGCTTGGCCAGCGCCTCGCCCAGCTCGCCGTCATAGGCCTTGTACGCTTGTTGCGACGTGGACCACGTGTACGGCAGTTCGACCACGCCGAACTTCGGTTCAATCGGCTGCAACGAACCCGAGCCGATGATGGCCGCGCCCTGGCTGCCGATCTGCAAGCCTTCCAGCATGGTCTTTTCGTTGCCCAGCTGGCCGCTGGGAAACAGCACGAAGTTGATGCGGCCGGCGGTCTTTTCCTTGACCTCGGCGGCAAAACCCTCGGCCGCCTTGTTCCAGCTGTGGCTGGGGGCCAGCACGTGGCCCAGCTTGATGTCCATCGCATGGGCCGACAGCGGCGCAAAGCCGGCCATCGCGACAAGGGCGCCGCCGATCAGGGCGCGAAACGTTTGGGGTGCTTGGGTCATGGGGTAACTCCAGATACGAAAGAGAAGTAGGGGTGGTGGGTTCAACACGCGGCGGGGTGCGGCCCCGCTCAGTAGGATTGCGCCCGCATGGATGCGGGGTGGCCGGGCAGGGAAATACACGTACCGGTATCGGTCAGGCCGTTGTCTTCCACGGCCAGCACCTGCATGGTTGCGTCCAGAAAATTGCCGACGTACAGGTAGCGGCTGTCGGGGCTGAAGGCGATGCCTTCGGGCAAGGCGCCCACGTCGATGGCGCCCGCGCGGGTGACGCGCCGGCCGTCGATGCGCAACAGCACGATCTGGCCGTGCGGGTGATGGAACCAGTCGGACGAGGGGTTGTTGGAGCCTTGCACGATGGCCACGGCGGCGTGGCGGCCATCGGGGCTGATGGCGATGCCTTCGGGGCCGTCTTCCACCATGACCCGGTCGATGACGCGCGGCGGGTTGCTAAGCAGATCCACCACGCTGATGGAATCCGCATGGCCGTCGGACGCCGTGGGGCTGCCCATGTCCACCACCAGGGCTAGCGCGCCGTCGGGCGACACGACCAGGTTGAACGGCACCAGGCCGGTGGTCAGATCTTCGGACGAATCGTGCGTGACGCGGGGCGTGGGGCCGGTGTCGTCGATGCGCAGCACGGCCAGGCGATGCGTATCGGTCTTGACGGCATAGGCGCGGCGGCCATCTGCCGAGAACGACACGGCGACCACGGGCGTGCCCAGATCGACTTCGGCGCAGACGGCCACGCGGCCATCGCGAATGCTTAGCACCGATATCGAGCGGCCCGCCTTGTTGGCGACGAGGGCCATGGTGCCCGCGCGGTTGATCGACAGGCCGGACGGTTGCAGGCCCACTTGCAGCGTCTGCACGATGGCCGGCGGGGTGGCGGCCAGGTCCACCACATACAGGTCACGGCCCGGGGTGGGCTGCCAGCCCTTGCTGTCGGCGCGTTCGGGCCACGCCATGGAATCGGCGATCAAGGCCAGACGCTGGTCCGGCGTCACGGCCAGGTTGACGGGCGGGCCGAACAACGAGTTGGGTAGCGCCAGCGTGGCTACGAGGACAGGCGCGGCGGGGTTGGCAGCGGCGTCGAAGATACTGAGCGAATCGCGGCCGGGCGCCAGGAAGCGGATCCGGCCGTCGTCCCAGGTGACTTTCTCGTCGTTGCCGACCAGCAGGTAATGCGGCGCGAGGGTAGGCGGGTGTGCCTCTGGCATCGGTGCGGTGCCGGGGGTGGGGGGCAGGGGCGTCGTCGCGGGGCTGGTTGCCACAGGGCTGGTCGTCACCGGGCTGGTCGTCACTGCGGTCGGGTGTGCTGTCATGCGGCCAGCTCCCGCGCTTCGGGCACGGCCAGCGTCGCGCCGATCAGTTGCCGGGTGTACGGGTGCTTGGGCGAAAAGTAAACCTGATCCGCCGCGCCACGCTCGACCACACGGCCGCCTTGCAGCACGACAATCTCGTCCGCAATGTGCTGCACCACCGCCAGGTTGTGGCTGATGAACAGATAGCCCAGGCCGCGTTCGCGTTGCAATTCCATCAGCAGATTCAGGATCTGCGCCTGCACGGAGACGTCCAGCGCGGAAGTCGGCTCATCGCAAATCAGCAGCTGGGGCTCCAGCATCAGCGCGCGGGCAATCGCCACGCGCTGGCGCTGGCCGCCCGACAGTTCACGCGGGTAGCGGGCGGCAAACGCGGGCACCAGCCCCACGGCGTCCATCATGCGGCGCACCGCGGCCGCTTGCGACGCGGTGTTGCCGATGCCATGCACGCGCAGCGGCGCGGTCAGGATCTCGTTGATGGTGCGGCGCGGGTTCAGCGACGAATACGGGTCCTGGAACACCATCTGGATGCGGCGTGCGCGGGCGCGGGCCGGCATGGCGGTCAACGGCTTGTCGTCCAGCAGCGCCTGCCCTTGTGTGGGCGCCAGCAGGCCCAGCATCAGCTTGGCGATGGTGGACTTGCCGCTGCCGGATTCGCCAACCAGCCCGATGGTCCGGCCAGCGGGCACGCGCAGGTTGATGTCATGCAGGATGCGCGGTGCGGGGCGGCGCGAGAACAGGCTGGCACGGCCGTATTGAAACGACAGCGCGTCCAGGCGGATGCTGCCGGGCGGGGGGGGGGATGGGGTGGCCGACGGCATTGCGGTGGTTTTGTTCAGGGATGCAGTCATGCCAGCGCTCCTGCGCGCAGCGCGCCGGGTTTCACACACAGGCAGCGGTGTTCGCCCTGCACGCGCGGGGCGATCGGCTGCGCGCAACGAGGTTCCGCCACCGGGCAACGGTCGCGGAACGCGCAACCCCGGATGGCGGTATCCAGCGACGGTACGGCCCCGGCGATGGTGGGCAAGTCGGTATGCGGCGCGGTGCGGCCGGGTTGGGGGATGCAGTTCAACAGCATGGCGGTGTACGGATGGCGCGGGTCCGCGAGCACCTCGGCCACGCTGCCGCCTTCCACGATGTCGCCTGCGTACATGACGATGACGTGGTCGGCGATGCGGGCCACCAGCCCCATATCGTGCGAGATGAACACCATGCCCAGGCCGAACTCGGCCTGGATGTCGCGCAGCAGGTCCAGCAGTTCGGCCTGCACGGTAACGTCCAGCGCGGTGGTGGGCTCGTCGGCAATCAGCAGTTCCGGGCCGCACATCAGCGCCATGGCGATCATCACGCGTTGGCGCAAGCCGCCCGACAGTTCAAACGGATACTGGCGCATGCGTTCTTCGGGGTTGGTGATGCCGACGCGGCGCAGCAGGTATTGCGCGCGTTCCGCGGCCTGGCGGCGGCTGACGCGCTGGTGCCGGCGCATGACGTCGATCAACTGCGTGCCGATCTGAAACACCGGGTTCAGCGACGTCATCGGATCCTGGAAGATCATGGCGATGCGCGCGCCGCGCAGCTCGGCCAGCTGGCGCGGCGTCAGCGTGGACAAGTCCTGCCCGGCGAATTCCAGCCGCGTCATGCGGCGGCGCGCGGCGGCGGGCAGCAGGTCCAGCAGCGCCAACGCCGTCAGCGATTTGCCGCAGCCGGATTCGCCGACGATGCACAGCGTCTTGCCGCGTTCAAGTGTGAAGTCCACCGCGCGCACCACATGCTTGGTGTGCGTGGCGGTGTGGATGTCGATATGCAGGTTTTCAACCCGCAGCAGCGGGTGGGACGTCGCGGTCATGGCCTCAACCCTTTTTCATCTGGATGGCGCGCAGCGTTTCGCCCGCGCGGTTCACGCACAGCACGAGCACGAACAGCACGATGCTGGGGATGACCACCAATGACGGCTGGAACAACATGTTTTCCTTGCCCTCGGCAATCATCAGCCCCAACGACGGCATTGGTGCGGGCACGCCCAGCCCCAGGAACGACAACGAGGCTTCCAGCGTGATGGCCATGGCCGCGTCCACCGTGCCGATAATGAGCAGGTTGCCCACCAGGTTCGGCAGAATGTCGCGCCAGATGATTTGCAGATGCGTACAACCTTGCAGCCGCGACGCGGTGACGAATTCGGCATTGCGCAGGCCGGCGGCCATGGTGCGCGCCACCAGTGCGTAGCGTTCCCACAGCAGCAGGCCCAGCACCAGCACCACCACGGTCAGCGACGCGCCCACCACGGACACGACGGCCAGCGCCACCAGGATGATGGGCAGCGCCAGACGGGCGGTGATCAGAAAGGACACGGCGCGGTCCACGGCGCCGCCGAAGTAGCCGGCGACCACACCCAGGGTGGTGCCGATCAGCCCGCCCATCAGCGCGACCGACAAGCCGATCAACGCCGAAACGCGCACGCCGTAGAGCGCGCGCGCCAACACGTCCCGGCCCAGTTGGTCGGTGCCCAGGATATGGTTCCAATCGCCGCCTTCGGCCCACACGGGTTCTTGCAGGCGCGCCAACAGGTCTTGCGAATACGGGTCGTGGGAAATCAGGTACGGGCCGATCAGGCCGGCCAGCACCAGCAACGCCAGCACGGCAAGGCCAAGCATGCGGCCGGCACGGGCCAGACGGTCGCCGCGCCGTGGCGCGGGCAGGGAAGTCGCATTAGCGGTAACAGCGGTATTCATGAGGCGGCTCGCACGCGGGGGTCCAGCCAACCGTTGACCAGGTCGGCAAGCAGGGTGAGCACGATGTAGATCAGCGCAAAGATCAGGATCAGCGCCTGCATCGTGGGAAAGTCGCCACGCAGGATGGACGTCCAGGCCAGCAGGCCGGCGCCGTTGATGGCGAACACGGTTTCGATGACGACGGAGCCGGCCAGCAAGGTGCCCATCTGCGCGGCCGCCAGGGACACCAGGGGCCGCAGCGCGTTGCGCAGCGCGTACTTCAACACCACGCTGGCGCCGCCCAGCCCCATCGCACGCGCGGTGCGGATGTAGTCGGTGGCCAGCACGGTTTCCATTTCGGACTTCATC
Organism: Achromobacter semiaridum; assembly: GCF_053543755.1. Lineage (NCBI taxonomy): Bacteria > Pseudomonadati > Pseudomonadota > Betaproteobacteria > Burkholderiales > Alcaligenaceae > Achromobacter > Achromobacter semiaridum. The sequence continues at coordinate 71,292 of NZ_JBLVOL010000020.1, forward strand.
AGCCGCAGCATCGCGGGCATGGCGAACAGGCCCAGCGCCACCACCGGCATCACGTAGTGCTTCCACGTGTCAAAGCCCGAGGCGGGCAGCCATTGGTTGCGCACGCTGAACACGATGATGAGCAAAAACGCCAGGCAGAACGGCGGCATGGCCTGTGCGCAGGCGGACAGCAGCATGGTGGCGCGGTCGATCAAGGACCCTTTGCGCAAGCCGGCCAGCACGCCCAGCGGTATCGCCAGCAGTAATGCAAAGGCCATCGCGGCCAAGCCCAGCTTGGCGGTGGCGGGGAAATGCTGGCCCAGCAATTCCGCCACGGGGCGGCTGAAGTAAAGGCTGTCGCCAAAATCACCGCGCACCACGCCGGTAAGCCAGCGGCCGTATTGCACCAGGATGGGGTCGTCAAAGCCGTGCTGTTGCGATAAGCGGGCGGCGTCGGCCGCGCTGCCTTCGCCGGCCAGGCGCGCGGCCGGATTGCCGGACGCAAACACCAGCGAAAAACTGATCAGCGATACGAACACCACCAGCAAGGCGGCGACCATCAAGCGGCGAAACAGGAATGCAATCATGGGTCAACCTATATGGCTTGCGTCGGCTGGCATCGGCGCGCACCGACAAGCACCGACAAGCATCGACATGCTGCGGCTTGCATTGGCGCGCGCCGTTCCGCCCAGGCCCATCAAGCGCCTGGATCGGACGGGCACAACGGTTGGAATATCACCTGGGCGCAACGCCCCTCGGATCAGTTCCAGAAGGCCTTGTAGAAGCGCGGGAACTCGTCGCCGTCCACCGAGAAATTCAGGCCTTTGGCCTGCACGGCATTCAGCGAGTGATTCCACAACGGCACCCAGTACGCCTGATCGGCCACGATCTTCTGCGCGGCGGCGTAGTTCTTGGCACGCAGGTCGCGGTCTACCGATGTGTCGGCGGCTTCCAGGTACTTGATGACCTCGGGGTTGCGCGCCTGGTCGTCCGGGCCGCCACGGAAGAAGTTGCTGGTGGACAGCGCCGCGTCGGCAATGCCGTACGAGCCCCAGTTGGACGCCAGCATGGCGGTTTTGCCGTCGCGCCAGTTGGTCATGGCGGCGCCGTATTGCTGTTCCACCAGGTTCACCTTGATGCCGGCCTGCGCCATTTGCGCGGCGGCGGCGTCCAGGATGCTGCGCGGCGGGGCAGAGATCACCAGGTCCAGCGTGATGCCGTTGGGGTAGCCGGCCTGGGCCAGCAATTGCTTGGCGCGGGCGGGGTCGAACTTGTAGGCCTGTACATCGGCCGAGCAACCGAACTGCGCCGGGTTGCACGCCGCGTTGATGACCTTGGACGCGCCGCCCACCAGTGCCTTGCGGATGGCCTCGCGGTCGATCGCATGGTTGATGGCCTGGCGCACTTCCTGCTTGGCCAGCGGCGATTTGCCGTCGTCAAAGCGCGGGTTCAGCGAGATATAGCTGATGCGCATGATGCTGCTGCTTTTCACGGCTACCGACGGCGTTTTCTCCATGCGCTTGGCCACGTCGGGCGGCACGCGCCAGATCCAGTCCAGCCCGCCGGACAGCAGCTCGGCGTACTGCGTGTTGGCGTCGGGCAGCACGCGCACCACCAGTTTCTGCACGGCGGGCTTGGCGCCGAAGTAGTCGTCAAAGCGTTCGTACACGTAGCGGCTGCCGGGCTGGCTGTCGGTCAGGCGGTAGGGGCCGGTGCCGATGGGCTTGGCGCCCATGTCGGACTGGTTGGCCTCGTAGTACTTGCGCGGATAGATCGGCAGGTTTTCCGACAGCATTTCCAGCGCCAGCGGGTAGGGCGTCTTCATCTTGATGCGCACGGTGTCGTCGCCGACTTTTTCCGCGCGGGCAATCCAGGCCACCTGGTTCTGAAAGCGCGCCTTGTACGTGTCGGACGACACCAGGTTCAGCGTGTACAGCACGTCGTCGATGGTCAGCAGCGAACCGTCGTGAAACTTCACGTCGCGGCGGATCGGCAGGTCGATCGTGGTGTCGTCCACGAACTTATAGCCGGTGGCGATGGACGGGCCGAATTCCCCCGTGTCCTGGTTTTTTTGCAGCAGGCCCGAAAACACCATGCGCGCCAGCGCCAGGCCGGGGCGGTCTGATTCCTTGTAGGCGTCCAGCGTGGCGGGCGCCGCGTCGAACGCGATGTTGAGGGAATTGTCGGCCTTGTTGGCCTGGGCGGCATGAGCGCCTAGCGCCAATAGCGCCGCGCTTATCACCTTCACGGTACGGGTCAGCTGCATGTTTTTCACCTTGAACTGTTTTTATGTGTTGGAACTACGGGTGCTGCGGGGACTGCGAATTCACGTTTCAACGGACAAGCCGATCCCCTTGCCGCGGGCGGCGCAATCTGCGCCGGCGGTGCTTGCACGGTCGGTAAGGGAAAAGGCCGGGGCGTCAGGCCAGGGCGGGTTAGCGGGTTATGAGGTCATGGGCTCATCGAATCCCAACGTTGCCGAAATCTTCCCGCAGACGCGCCAGGATGCCGACCAGGTGGTCATGCATGGCGTGGCGCGCGCGGATGGGATCGCGGTCGACGATGGCCGCGAGGATGCGTTCGTGTTCTTTCTGCGCTTCGATCCACACCTTGGTGGTCACGAAGTGTTCTTCCAGGCGGTGGAACACCGGGCTTAACGTGCTCAGGTGCCAGATGTGCGAAATGGCGGCCGCCAACGCGGCATTGCCGCACGCCGCGCCGATGGCGCTATGGAAGGCGCGGTCATGCACGCTGGGCGATTCGGTCAGCGACATGCCGTCGTGCGCGGCGCGGATGGCGGCAATCTGTGCGGGCGACGCTTTCTGTGCGGCCAGCGCCGCGCATTCCGGCTCGATCAGCAGGCGGGTTTCCAACAGGTCGAAGGGGCCGATGTCGGTGGCTTCAACATTGCCCTGCGCGCTGTCGGCGGCCGCTGCGGGCGGCGTGGCCGTGTCACGTGCATCGTGATATTGGCCGTCTTCGCGCGGGGCGCAGACGAACACGCCCGTGCCCACGCGCACATCCACATAGCCTTCGATTTCCAGGGCGATCAGCGCCTCGCGCACCGACGCCCGGCTCACTTGCAGTTGCTCGGCCAATTCACGCTCGGCCGGCAGGCGGCCGCCAACCGGAAAGTGGCCCGCCTTGATGCGCGCGGCGATCTGGTCGGCAATCATGCGGTAAAGGCGGGTGGGGGCAACAGCCTGAAGGGAATTCATCGTGGCGTGAGAGTGGGTTCCGGGGGGTAGAGCGTAATAGGTCTGGGGCGGATGTGTCTTGGATAACGTTCTGACCGGGCCCGGCCTTGGGTGCGGAGCCCTGTGGAAATCAACCCGCTCTGTACAGCTGCCTGATGGTCTGGTGGTCAGGCCACTGGACGAAATGTACCGGAGCCGGACCCGCTTGGGAATCGGGGCGGGCGCCTATTTGCCGGTTTTCAGGGAAAACCACTAGCAGCGCCGCATCGTTTATGCTTCGCGAAAATCTCCTTGAACCGCCCATTAACAGGTCGATCAATCCGCCGATGGCCCTGCGGGTTGGCTTGCCGATTGACCTGACGATCAACCCGCCGATCAACCCGCCGATCCTCCCGCCTTCATGACTGATTCCCGCTATCCCTCGCTTGCGCACTGGGGCGCGTTCACCGCCGTAGTGAAAGACGGGCGAGTCGTCGGCTGCGAGCCCTTTCATGCCGACGCCGCGCCGTCGCCCATGTTGGACTCCATCGCCGAAATGCAGCATTCGCCGTTGCGGGTGCAGCGGCCGGCCGTGCGCCGGGGCTGGTTGGCGGGCAATCGCCAGCGCGAAGGCGATGACTACGTTGAAGTGGAATGGGACCACGCACTGGACCTGGTGGCGGGCGAACTGGCCCGGGTGCGCGCGCAGCACGGGCCCGGCGGCATCTTTGGCGGCTCGTATGGCTGGTCGTCGGCGGGCCGCGTCCACCACGCACGCAGCTTGATCCGGCGGTTCCTGTTTCAAGGCGGCGGCTGCGTCGATCAAGTGGGTAACTACAGCTGGGGCGCGGCGCAATTTCTATTGCCGCACGTCATCGGCACCTTCAGCCCGGTCAGCGGCGACGTCACCGACTGGGACAGCGTGCTGGCCAACACGCGCGTCATCGTGGCCTTTGGCGGCATTCCCGCCAAGAACAGCCAGGTGACATCGGGCGGGGCGGGGCTGCACAACCTGCCGGCCTGGTTGGCCCGCGCGCAAGCGGCCGGCATCCGCCTGGTGGTGCTCAGCCCCACGCGCGCCGATGTGCCGGACGGCATCGCCGCCGAGTGGATTCCGATTCGACCCAACACCGATACCGCGCTGATGCTGGCCATGGCGCACACCTTGCTGGCCGAAGGGCGGCACGACGCGTCGTTTCTGGCCGGCCACTGTGTGGGCGCCGATACCTGGGCCGACTACCTGAAGGGCGTGTCCGACGGTCGGCCCAAGGACGCGCAATGGGCGGCCGGCATCTGCGGTGTGCCGGCGCCCACCATCGCCGCGCTGGCTCGCGCCATCGTGGCGCAACGCAGCCTGTTGACGGCGGCGTGGTCGTTGCAACGGGCGCAACATGGCGAACAGCCGTACTGGGCATTGATCGGGCTGGCCGCGCTGGCCGGTCAGATCGGCTTGCCGGGCGGGGGCTTTGCCTTCGGCCACGCGTCCTTGAACGGCATAGGCCAGCCGCGCCGGCGGGTGCCCGGCCCCGAAGTGCCGGTGCCGAAGAACCCGGCACAGCTTGCCATCCCCGCCGCGCGCATCGCCGACATGCTGCTGGCGCCCGGCCAGCCGTATGATTTCAACGGCGCGCGCCACACGTATCCGGACATCAAGCTGATCTATTGGGCGGGCGGCAACCCGTTCCATCACCATCAGGACCAGAACCGTTTGCGGCAGGCGTGGACCAAGCCCGATACCGTGATCGTGCATGAATCGTGGTGGACGCCGTTGGCGCGCCGCGCCGACATCGTTCTGCCCGCCACCACGTCGCTTGAACGTTGCGACGTGGGCGGGTCGTCGCGCGACCCCTACGTGTTTGCCATGCACCGCGCGGTGGCGCCGCAAGGGCAGGCGCGCAATGACTTCGACATCTTTGCCGACCTGGCGCGGCGCGCGGGCTTTCACGACGCCTACACGGCGGGGCGCGACGACATGGGCTGGTGCCGCCACGTGTACGACGGCATGCGGGGGGGCTGCGCCGAACGCGGCGTAACGTTGCCGCCGTTCGATGAATTCTGGGCGCGCGGCTACGCCGAGGTGCCCGCGCCCGATTCGCCGTACGTGCTGTTCGAGGACTTCCGCCGCGATGCGCAAGCGCATCCGCTGCGCACGCCCAGTGGCAAGATCGAACTGGCCTCCGACGTGGTGGCGAGCTTTGGCTATGCCGATTGCCCGGGGCATCCCGTGTGGCTGGCGCCATCGGAATGGCTGGGCGCGCCCGTTGCCGACACGTGGCCACTGCATCTGCTGACGAACCAGCCGCGCCATCGTCTGCACAGCCAGTTGGATCCGGCCGCGTTGTCGCGGTCAAGCAAGATCCAGGGCTGCGAACCCATCTCGATGCACCCGGACGACGCGGGCGCGCGGGGCATCGCCGACGGCGACCGCGTGCGTGTGTTCAATGCGCGCGGGGCCTGCCTGGCCGGCGTGCAGCTGGATGCCGGCATGATGCCGGGCGTGGTGCAGATGTCCACGGGCGCGTGGTCCGACCCGGATGGCGATCTGGACCGGCACGGCAATCCCAATACGCTGACGGCGGACATCGGCACGTCGCGGCTGACGCAGGGGTCCAGTGCGCAGACGGCGCTGGTGCAGGTGGAGCCTGCCCCGGTCCCGGCCCTGAATCCTGCCCTGAATACCGACCCGAAGCCCGACCCGAAGCCCGACCCGAGCCCGACCGCTGCGCATAAGGCTTGGCAATTGCCCAATATTTCGCCGGCGGCATAGGGGCGCGCGATGGCTCTGATTTCGATCCCCACGAGTCTTAGGCCCCTATGACCCTTATGCCCGACCCTTATGCCCGACCCTTATGCCCCGATGACCCTTATGACTTGAAGCGGCAGTGCCCCCCGCGTCAAGGATTTCCCGGGCATATCATTACAACGGCACGTTCTGATTTCTAGCGGCAAACTCCGGATTCCTTATTTACCGACCTGCGACATCGTGCCCCGCACTCGCATGTCTTTCTGATCCGGAGTGCACAATGAGCCGTCACCGCTACCTGGGCCTGGCCCTGGCCCTGTCAGCGTCCGTGCTGTCTACGTCCGTGGTGTCGGCGGCG
>NZ_JBLVOL010000020.1:77613-80848 GCF_053543755.1 Achromobacter semiaridum
GGCGGCGCAGGCGGCCGACATCACGTTGGCGCTGGGCACCGAGCCGTCCACGCTGGACCCGCAAACCGCCCAGGACGGTTCCGAGCGCGCGGTGTCGCGCAATATCTTCGAAACCCTGATCACCCGCACCGCCAAGGGCGAGCTGGTGCCGCAACTGGCCACCGAGCTGCCGCGCCAGACCGGCGCGGACACGTGGGAAGTGACCCTGCGCCCCAAGCTGACATTCAGCGACGGCAAGCCGCTGGACGCGGCCGCCGTGGCCGCCAGCATCAACCGCATCGTCGACCCCAAGACCGCGTCGCGCCAGCGGCCGTTCTTTCTGGGCATCAAGCGTGCCGAGGCGGTCGACGCCCTGACGGTGCGCGTGTTCACCAATGGCGCCGACCCCGCCTTGCCCGCGCGCCTGTCGTGGTTGACCATCGTGTCGCCCGCGGCCGCCGCCGACGGCAGCCTGGGCCAGAAGCCGGTGGGCAGCGGCCCGTACGTGTTGACGGAATGGGCCAAGGGCAACCGCATCGTGCTGTCCCGCAACCCGAACTACTGGAACCCGCAAGCGGTGGGCAATGTCGACCGCGCCACCTACCGTTTCGTGGCCGAGCCGGGCACGCGCCTATCCGGCCTGCGCGCCGGCGACTTCGACTTCATCACCAACGTGTTGCCCGAGGACACCAAGCGCGTCGCCCGCGCCGTGACCTTGCAAGGCACCGATCTGCCGTTCGTGTCGCTGAACGCGCTGAAGGGGTTGACCCGCGATGTGCGCGTGCGCCAGGCCTTGAACTACGCGGTGGACAAAGAAGCGCTGGCCAAGGACCTGTACGGCGGCTATGCGGCCGTGTCGCGGGGACAGCTGCTGGCGCCTGGCTGGTTCGGCTACGACGCCAGCATCCAGCCGTATCCGTATGACCCCGCGCGCGCCACCGAGCTGCTCAAGGCCGCGGGCGCCTACGGCAAGTCCATCGACCTGTACGCGCCGTCCGGCCGCTGGCTGAAAGACAAGGAACTGGCCGAAACCATCGCGGCCTACTGGGAGGCAGCCGGCCTGAAAGTGAATTTCCGCGTGCTGGCCTGGGCCGAATACCTGGAAGCGATCAACAAGAACCGCGTGCCCACCGAAGCGCAGATCAGCAGCAGCCATTCCAACCAGTTGTTGGACGCCGACCGCACCCTTAGCGCCTACTACGCCGATGGCGGCGTGGCCGCCGCCAACGATAACGCCGAGCTCAAGGGCCTGATCGACGCCGCCCGCCAGGAGGCCGACCCGGTCAAGCGCCAGGCGCTGTATACGCGTGCACTGAAGATTGGCCGCGACGAAGCGTATCTGGTGTTCCTGTTGGAAGGCGGCGAAATCTTCGGCTTGTCCAAGCGCATAGATTTCGCGCCGCGCGTGGACGGCCTGATTCCGCTGAAGGACATCCGTGTCACCCAGTAATCGCAGCGGGCGCGGCTTGCCGCGCTTCTTGTTGGGCCGCTTCACGCAGGGCTTGCTGGTAGTGTTCGGCGTAACCACGATCGTGTTCATCGTGACGCGGCTGGTGGGCGACCCCGTCCAGGCCATGTTGCCGGTGGACGCGTCCGCCGCCGACCGGGCCGTGCTGGCGCGCGCCCTGGGCATGGACGGGCCGATCTGGGCGCAGTATCTGCACTACCTGCGCGACATCGCCTCGTTCGACTTCGGCAACTCCATCTGGCAGCAGCGGCCCGCCATGGACATCGTGCTGGAACGCCTGCCCAACACGCTAACGCTATGCCTGGGTGCGCTGGGACTGTCCATCGTGGCCGGGGTGCCGCTGGGCATCGTGGCCGCGCTGCGCCCCGGGCAGTGGGCCGACCGCATTTCCGTGGTGTTGAGCCTGGGCGGCCTGTCATTGCCGCAGTTCTGGCTGGGGCTGCTGCTGATCCTGCTGTTCGCGGTGACCTTGAACTGGTTGCCGTCATCGGGCGCCGAGGCGCCGGGCAGCGCCATCCTGCCCATGCTGACGCTGGCCTTGCCCGCGCTGGGCCGCATCGCCATGATGCTGCGTTCCGCCCTGATCGACGAATTGAATTCCCTGTACGTGCGTACCGCCCGCGCCAAGGGGTTGCGGTCCGGCCGCATCGTACTGGTGCACGCGCTGCGCAATGCCGCCGTGCCCACCGTGGCCCTGCTGGGATGGGAATTTGCCGGCATGCTGGCCGGGCACACCGTCGTCGTTGAAACCGTGTTCGCGTGGCCCGGCCTGGGCCAGACCGCCATCCAGGCCATCGAGCGCCAGGACCTGGTCCTGTTGCAAGCCGTGGTCTTTTTCATTGCGTTCCTGATCGTGCTTATCAACTTCTGCCTGGACATTGCGTACCGGCTGCTAGACCCCAGGATTGCGGTATGAGCAGCGTTCCCGCCTGGATGGGCGATGTGCGGCCCACGCCCGACGCGCCGCGCGCACGCGGCTGGCAGGCGCTGTCCGATCGGCAGCGTGGTTGGGTGCTGGCGGCGGTCCTGCTGCTACTGCTGGCGCTGGTGGCCATCGTGCTGCCCTGGCTGGCGCCGTATGACCCCGCGGCCATCAAGCTGTCGGCGCGCCTGCGGCCCCCTGTGTGGGAAGCGCGCGGCACGGCCGCCAATCTGTTGGGCACCGACAACCTGGGCCGCGACGTCCTTAGCCGGATTCTGCACGGTGCACGGGTGTCTATCCTGATCGGCGCGGCGGTGGTGGCGGTATCCGCAGGCTTCGGCGTGCTGGTCGGCCTGGTTGCCGGGTTTGCAGGGGGCCGTGTGGACGCCGCCTTAATGCGCTGGGTCGATGTGCACGTGGCGTTTCCGGGCTTGCTGCTGTCGCTGGTGATACTGGTGATCCTCGGCCCCGGGCCGGGCACCGTGATCCTGGCGCTGGCCTTGAACGGCTGGATGGTCTACGCGCGCCAGATCCGCAGCGTGGTGCTGTCCGTGCGTCAACTGCCCTATATCGAAAGCGCCGAGATGATCGGCGCGCGCGCGGGCCGCATCCTGCTGCGCCACATCCTGCCCAACCTGGCCGCGCCGCTGATCACCTTGATGGTGCTGGAGTTTGCACGCGTGGTGCTGGCGGAAGCGGCGCTGTCGTTTTTGGGCGTCGGGGTGCAGCCGCCCGCGGTGTCGTGGGGCCTGGACGTGGCCAACGGCCGCAACTACCTGACCAGCGCGTGGTGGCTGGCTACGTTCCCTGGCCTGTCGATCGCGCTGACCGTGTTGATCGTGAACCTGGCCGCCCGCCGCTTGGGG
>NZ_JBLVOL010000020.1:80883-86555 GCF_053543755.1 Achromobacter semiaridum
CCGCTTGCGGCTGGCGCTGGACCCGCGCGAACGAGAAAAGGACTTTGCCCGCCGCCTGATCGCGAAGGTGCGTCGATGAACGCGCCGCCCTTGCTGCGCGTGCGCGACCTGCACGTGCAATTCCTGACCCGGCATGGCACCGTGAACGCCGTGGACGGCGTGTCGTTCGACCTGCATGCCGGGGAAACCTTGGCGCTGGTCGGAGAAAGCGGTTCCGGTAAAAGCGCCTGTGCGCTGGCCTTGATGGGCTTGACCACCTTGCCGGGCCGCGTGGCCGGCGGGCAGGTGTGGTTCGACGACATCGACCTGCTGGCTGCGCCGCCCCGGGTGTTGCAAGGCCTGCGCGGCAACCGCATCGCCATGGTGTTTCAGGACCCTATGAGCGCGCTGAACCCGCTATTGACCATCGGCACGCAGATCGACGAGGTGTTGCGGCGTCACACCAAGCTGGATGCAAGCCGCCGGCGCGCGCGCATCGTCGAACTGCTGGTGCAGGTGGGCATACCCAAGCCGGCCGAGCGCCTGGGTCGGCTGCCGCACGAGTTCTCGGGGGGCCAGCGCCAGCGCATCCTGATTGCGATGGCGCTGGCTTGCGAACCCCGGATTCTGATCGCGGATGAGCCGACGACGGCGCTGGACGTCACCATCCAGGCGCAGATCCTGGAGCTGCTGGCCACGCTCAAGCAGCGGCTGGGGCTGGCGCTGTTGCTGGTCACGCACGATCTGGGTGTGGTGGCCAAGGTGGCCGACCGCGTCGCCGTCATGTATGCCGGCCGCCTGGTGGAACTGGCGGACGCCGACGCGCTGTACGCCGCGCCGGCGCATCCCTACACAGCGGGCCTGCTGCGCGCCACGCCGCGTCTGGACGACACGCGCCACCGCATGATCGCCATCGAAGGCGTGCCGCCGGACCTGCGCCAGCGTACCCAGCACTGCGACTTTGCGCCGCGTTGCCCAGCGGCAGACGCCGCATGCGCGCGACGCCCACCGCTGCAAGAGGCCGGCCAGGGGCGCTTGGCCGCCTGCGTGCGCCCGTACACGCCCGTTTGGGTAAAGGCGTAATGAATGCCGCCTTATGAACACCGCCCGATGAATACCGGCCGATGAATACCGCCCCGTGAATACCGCCCCGTGAATACGCCCCATGAATACCGCCCCATGAATACCGCCCCATGAATACCGCCTCATGATCACCGCCTTTTGAACGCCGCCCCATGAATACCGACCGGATGACCGACCCCAACGTATTGCTACGGGCGCGCGACCTGCGCGTGCACTTTCCGGTGCGATCGGCCGGCTGGTTCGGCAAGCCCGTGCTGGCGCGTGCGGTCGATGGCGTGTCGCTGGATCTGGCGCGCGGCGAGACGCTGGGCCTGGTCGGCGAGTCCGGTTCCGGCAAGACCACGCTAGGTAGGGCCGTGCTGCGGCGCGCACCGCTGGCCTCGGGCTCATTGCATTTCCGGGGCGAAGACATCACGCACGCCCGCAACGCGCAGCTGCGCCAAATGCGGCGGCACATGCAGTTGGTGTTCCAGGACCCGTCCACCAGCCTGAACCCGCGCCACACCGTATTCGACGCCATTGCCGAACCGCTGATCGTCCACGGATGGAGCGGCGGGCGAGACGCCTTGCGCCGCCGCGTTGCCCAGCTGATCGACCAGGTGGGCCTGCCCGCCGACGCCGCGCAGCGCTATCCGCACGCGTTCTCGGGCGGCCAGCGACAGCGCGTGGGCATCGCGCGCGCCCTGGCCGTGCAGCCCGACCTGATCGTGGCGGACGAACCCGTGTCCGCGCTGGACGTATCGGTGCGCGCCCAGATCATCAACCTGTTTCAGGACCTGCAACAGGAACTGGGCCTGTCCTTGCTGCTGATCGCGCACGACCTGGCCGTGGTGCGCCATGTGTCGCATCGCATCGCCATCATGTACGCGGGGCAGGTCGTCGAGACGGGCCCGCGCGACGATATCTATCAACGCCCCAGGCACCCCTACACCCGAGCGCTGCTGGCCGCCGTGCCCGAGCCGCGACGCGGGGCGGACGCACAGCGCGCGCCCTATCGGGTCGCCCCGGGCGAGCCCCCCAGCCCAATGTCGCCACCTTCAGGCTGCCGCTATCACCCGCGCTGCCCGCTGGCGACAGAACGCTGCCGGCAAGAGGCCCCGCCGTTGGTGACGGGGGCGTCCGGCGCGCCTGCTAAACCTTCGACTCCGGCCGCGCTGGCCGCGCCCCATCCGCCCGTCGCGCCCACCCACGCCGTGGCGTGCTGGTTCGCCGATCAGATTCCTGCTACACCCTGATTCATTACTTTATTGGAGCGATATTCATGTCCGTGCAAGCTCTGGCCCCCGTTGACGCCGCCGATGCCGCCGCCGTGCGCGCCTGGTTCAAGGAACTATCCGACCACGTGCAAGCGGTGGATTACGCGGCCGCGCGCCACCTGTTCGCCGAAGACTTCGTCGCCTTCGGCACCTACACCAACTTCGTCACCGGCCGCGACCACGCCGAAAAGACTCAGTGGCGCAACGTCTGGTTCACCATCGACGACTTCATCTGGCGCCTGGACGACGTGCAAACGTTCGTGTCGCCCGACCGCCTGTTCGCCGTCGGCATGGCTGTATGGGATTCCACCGGCTACCACCCCGACGGCAAACCCTTCGACCGCGTCGGCCGCGCAACCGTGTCGTTTGCGCGCGTCGCCGTGGGCGACCCATGGGTTGCCACCCACACGCATATGTCCTTGTTCCGCGACACGCCCAGCGTCTCGCACGGCAACAAGCCGGCACGCAGCTGATGCGAGGATGCCGCGCGGGCCGGCGCCTGCGCCCGCGCATCAGATGTTTCACCGCGCCGGCGGGCCGTCATCGGCAGGCGGCGTCCAGGGCCGTCCGTCTTCATCAGTGCTAAGAAACTCGTCCAGCGCCTTTTGATCGGCAGCGGCTTTTTCCGGATTGCCTTGGTCAAAAGCGGAAGGCGGCTTGGGCGCGACGGCCAGGTAACGCAGCCGCACCGACGCCACGATCGCGTCCCACAACTTGCCGGCTTCTTTGTCGCTTAAGGTGGCATCCACGCGGGGCGGGGAAGGCGGCCGCTTCCAAAGGGGAATCTCGTGCTTGTCCGGTACGAAGCGGGGCAGGGACCAACGGACAAGGTCGGGTTGATAGTCAGGGCTTTGGACCTTCATGATGGTGCCGCCACCCTGGAACCGCATGTTGATGGACGGCCAGGCAAACCCGGGGTTGTCACGATAGCTTTGTACGACGAACAGAAAGGCATGGTGATCCCCGTTCCGGTAGCTGAAGCCGCTTTGCTCGGACTCCATGCCGGCAAAGGTCGGCGCGCCGGAACGCAAGGAGTTGTAGCGGATGCCAGCAAGCGTTTGCTTTTCCTGTTCCTTCATGTTGATTCTTTCTTGCTCCTGGATCGCGCTTGTCGCGGCGTCCAGTTCGAGGTTTGTCCCGGGCGCGTAAAAATTCAACATCCCGATTTCCTGATCGTGGTGGTCGCGGATGATGACGGGCCCCAGCCCGAAGCCGGGGCCGGCGGTTTGTGGGTCGGTGATTTTTGTGATGGTTTTGGCCAGCGCCTGGATGCGGGCCTCTACGGGGGCCATGACGTTTTTAAAGGAGTCGGCCTTGATCAGGACATAGACGTCGCCGACCAGAAGGTGAAGCTCATGGGTGTGGTAATTCTTCAGTTCGGGACTGTGAAAGAAGCGTAGCAATGTTTGGGTTTCACTCAACTTGATTTGAGCGAGCATCATCGATCCGCCCGCATCATGGTCTACGTTTCCGATCTGCGATGCCCTGTCGTTGACTGCATCCGCAAATCGGCCAGCGGACACTTCGGTGCCCAGAACCCTGACTTCAACGGTTTTGAAATCGGTGTGCAATCCGTAATACAGCGTGACGTAACTACCCGTGCTGTATATCCAGTCCGAAGGAAGGTCAATCAAATGCCTGCCGAACGCCCAGGTTCGAGTATCTGCGGGATGCGGAGCCATTGGTGTGTCCTTACCAAACAACGAAAGGTTGCTGCCTGCGATCAGCCCAATGATCAAAAGCCCGGCAGCCAAGAAGCGCGGGTTCATGACGGCCTCTTGGCCTGGGCCGCGATTTTTAGGATCCATTGAAGCGTGACGAGTTGAACCTGTTCCATCCGGAACGGACCTTCATGATCAAAGCCTTGCATTTTTAGCTGCTCCCGAACTTCGCCGCGTTCCGCCTGGTCAATCGGCGCACGGCCCGAACTTGTGGGTACCGTCCCGTCTCCGACTCCGTCCTGCATTGCACAGTGAATTTCCCAGTTTCTATATGTCGGCTTTCCGGGCGTTGAGGTGCCGTCAACGTAGCTTGGCGAGGCGTTATTGAGGGCGCTACGACTGCGCACGTGGATGATGGTGCGACCGTCGTGCTGAACATCCGTGTGCCGCGCGTTGAAAATGGCTTCGATCGGGGCGGCTGCCTGTGCGGTACCGGCCGCCCGCAAACCCGGGCGTATGTTCCACCGGATGGTTTCGAAGCTTGGATATTTCGCATCTGAACCATAGAAGACGTAGGTGTTGGGATGGAAGTAGGTATCCAGCTCTGCGTGAAATTCGCGGGCAAATTTAATAGCTCGCTCGTAGAGGGTCCACTCAATCGCCGTCCCACCTTTGGGCGCCAGCCATTCTTCCTTCACTAAGCCCCACCACCGATACCTCTCAAGATAAATCGCGTCATACGGGCATTGATCGAGCGCGGGCATCGCGGACAGGGTGCGAGATTGGTTCTCGCGCAGCAGTTTCAACCATCCCGGTGCGTATCGCGTGGTCGGCAGTAACTGCAACGCTCCGGGCGACTGGGCAAAAACCGCTGTTACTTCCTGACCGTTGCTGCCAATAACCAGCGAGGCACCGAAGCTCTCGTCCCGCATACCGACCTTGCATCGTCGGTAGGCCACCGGGGCTCCGTTTGTCGGCATGACGCCGTGCACGATGCCACAAATCGCGGACTCCATGCCGGGCAGGGTTGCGCACATTCTGGCAATCAAACCGCCCATTGAATGCGTCACCAGCAAGACCTGTTTGCAGCGGGACCCATACTGTTCCAGCAGGGTTTCAATGCGCTGCTTGAGTTTCTTGGCCGAATCGGTGTTCGACGCTAACCAGTTATACCCAAACGCATGCACCGGCATATTGAATCGAACCCCGGCCAGCAGATCGTCCGTTGTCAAGGGCTTGACGCCTTCGGTTTCGTCATCGATACGATCCATTCCGTTCAAGGCCGGCATAAAAACATCCACGCCAGGTTTCAATCGTCGATATGCGGCTTGCGGGTCTTGCCAGTGCCTGTCCTCCAGTTCAAGCGTGTAGTTCAGGTGGCGGGGAACCGTCGGGGAATTCAGCACATGTTCCAACCACATCAGATAGCGTTCGTAGCTGGTCTGTCCGACTTCGCCCCAACCCCGTTCCCGATATCGCCTCATCAGGGCGGCCTTGCGCTGAGCGGGCAGCAGCTGTTGGTCATCCTGCACCATCCCCCACGGCACGTTGGGTACACCGCCCTCGTCATCCACTTGCACTCGGTCGGGATGCAGAAGGCTCTGCCGTATCCCTGCCTTCTGGCCGACCCATTGGCCCAGCAACGGAGTTGGGATGCCCGCAAAACCATAATCCAGTCGCCACACAGATCTGG
>NZ_JBLVOL010000021.1:0-32231 GCF_053543755.1 Achromobacter semiaridum
TTTGGCGTGGGCGAACCCACGTTCGCGGCCTTGCCGCCCGTGGCGGAATGGGCCGCGCGCGAAATCTTCGTGGGCGACACTTGCCAGATCGACGTTATCGACCGCGACGGCAACATGGTGGCCGCGACCCCGTCGGGCGGCTGGCTATCGTCCAGCCCGGTGGTGCCGGGGCTGGGCTTTCCGCTGACAACACGTTTGCAGATGACATGGCTGGACGATGGCGTGCCCGGCCAGCTGCAACCGGGCAAGCGGCCTTGCACGACGCTGTCGCCGGGCCTGGTGTTGCGCGATGGGCAACCCTATATGGCGTTTGGCACGCCGGGCGGCGACCAGCAGGACCAATGGACGGTGGCGTTCTTCTTGCGCCATGCCATGGGCATGAATTTGCAGGAAGCCATTGATGCGCCCTCGTGGCACATCGACCACTTCCCCGGTTCGTTCTGGCCGCGCACGCAAACGCTGAACCGCTTAACGGTGGAATCGCGTCTGCCCGAGGCCACCCTCGAAGCGCTGCGCGCGGCGGGCCACGACGTCAAGGTCGGCCCCGCGTGGTCCGAAGGGCGCATCAGCGCGTGTACGCGTGAACCCGGCATGGGCGGCGGCTTGCTGCTGCGCGCGGGGGCCAATCCGCGCGGCATGCAGGGCTACGCCGTTGGCCGCTGAAAACAAGCGGCATTGAAACGCATACGCAAACCGCGAACCGCGAACCGCAAACCGCATCCACGAATCACATCCACTTTTTCAAACAGCCGGCGCCCAGACCGGCACTTACACAGGGGTAATCACCATGAAACTGAATTTCCAACGACTGTTGCGCGTGTGCGCGCTGGGCTTGGCCCTGGCCACGCCCGCCTTGTCCCAGGCCGCCTGGCCTGAAAAGCCGATCACGCTGATCGTGCCATGGGCGGCGGGTGGCTCCACCGACATCCTGGCGCGCGTCTTGTCCGAAGGGCTGACGCAATCGCTGGGCCAACCGGTCATCGTGGAAAACCGGTCGGGCGCGTCGGGCAACATCGGCACCACCTTCGTGGCGCGCGCCAAGCCGGACGGCTACACGCTGCTGGTGGGCTCGATGAGCACGCACACGATGAACCAGGCGCTGTATTCCAACATGCCGTTCGACGGCGTCAAGGACTTCACGCCCATCGCCGAACTGGCGCTGGTGACGAACACGATGGTGGTACACCCGTCGGTGCCCGCCAACAACGTGAAAGAGTTCATCGCCTACGTGAAAGACCGCCCGGACGCCGTGGCGTACGCATCGGCCGGCCAAGGGTCGACCAACCACCTGAGCGCCGCGCTGTTCGAAAAAGCGGCCGGCGTGAAAATGATGCACATCCCCTACCGTGGCGGCGCGCCCGCGGTGCTGGACACGGTGGCCGGTCGTACGCAGGTGCTGTTCAGCGCCGGCACGCAAACCCTGCCGCACGTGCAGTCGGGCAAGCTGAAGCTGTTGGCCGTGACCGAAGAGAACCGTTCGCCGCTGTTGCCCGATGCACCGACCGTGGCCGAAACGCTGCCGGGCTATGAGCTGTCGGTGTGGTACGGCGCGTTCGGTCCCGCCGGCATGCCGCCGGAGCTGACCGCCCGCCTGAACCGCGAGATCAACCTGATCCTGAAGCGCCCCGACGTCATCAAGAAGATGGGCGACATGGGCGTGCTGCTGACGGAAACCACGCCCGAGCAGTTTGGCCAGATCCTGGCGCGCGATGCCGACAAGTACGGCAAGCTGATCAAGGAACTGGGGATCACGGCGGAATGAGCGCCACGCCGACTTCCGTGACGCCGGCCGCCGCCGGCGTGTCGGCCATCGTGCAAGCCTACGCCGCCGCCGATGCGACGGCGGCCTTGCGGGCCATCGACGCCTACGCTCATGGCCGGCTTGAACATGCCTTGTGCACCGTCAACCGCTTTGACGCCGACACCATGCGCGTGGTGCGCTTGTACAGCTCGAACCCCGACGCGTATCCACCGGGCGGCAGCAAGGACAAGCGCGGCACGCCGTGGGGCCAGCACGTGCTGCTGGACCAGCGCGTATTCGTGGGCGAAGGCGAAGCCGCCATCCGCGAATTCTTCAACGACCACAACGCCATCCGCGAACTGGGCCTGCAATCGGTCATCAACGTGCCGGTGTCGTATGACGGAATTTGCCTGGGCACCGTCAACTTCCTGATGCCCCGCCCCAAGGTGTCGGACGCGGATGTCGACCACGCCCGGCTGGCGGGCCTGTTGGCCCTGCCCGCCCTGCTGGCGCTACGCCGCGCCGACTAGATCAGCGCGCGCCGGATCCGCGAGGACAGCATGTCGATGGCCACCACGAAGGCCACGATGATGATCATCACCGCGCAGGTTTCGGCGTAGCGAAAGCTGCGGATAATTTCCCACAGCACGGTGCCGATGCCGCCGGCGCCGACGATGCCCACCACCGAGGCCGAGCGCACGTTGGATTCAAAGCGGTACAGCGAATACGAGATCCACAGCGGCAGCACTTGCGGGATCACGCCGTACACGATTTCTTCCAACGCGTTGGCCCCGGTGGCGCGCACGCCTTCGACCGGACGCGGGTCGATGGCTTCAACGGCTTCCGAGAACAGCTTGGCCAGCACGCCCGTAGTGTGCACCCACAAGGCCAGCACGCCCGCGAACGGCCCCAGGCCCCCCGCCACGATGAACAGCATCGCGAACACCATTTCATTGATGGCGCGGCACGCATCCATCAGGCGCCGCATGGGCTGGTAGACCCACGCCGGCACCATGTTCGACGAGCACAGCAGCCCCAGCGGCACGGCCACGACGATGGCCAGGAAGGTGCCCCACACCGCGATCTGCACGGTGACGATCATCTCGTCCAGGTACATGCGCCAGTCGCGGAAATTCGGCGGGAAGAAGTCGGCGGCAAACTGCGCCATGTTGCCCGAGTCGCGCAACAGATCCATCGGCCGCATGTCCGCGCCGCCCCACGACATCACCAACAATGCAAGAACGAAGGCCCAGACCAGCAAGACCGGCAGCGATGAGCGCGGCGCGGTGGGCAGGCGGGGGGAATGGGTGGCTAGGCTCATGGCGGTCCGAAGGATGGCGATCAGGGAAGTTATTGCTTGGCGACGGCGGGTTGGCCCAGCGCGGCCAGCTTGCCGTCCAGGTCGGCCAGCTGCTTTTGCTTGTCGGCCTGACCCAGCGTGCTGTCCGCTTCCACCTTGGCTTTTTCACGCGCCAATTCGATCTGGCGGATGGGCACGAGCTGCTGGTTATCCGACGCGCGAAAGCCCTGATAGGTCAGCGCTTTCAGGTTGGCCAATTCACGCTGCGCGTCCTGCCCCTTGCCGTAGTTGACGAAGAAGTCGCGGATGCGGCCCTTCAGGTCGGCCGGCAGGTCCGAACGCATGACCAGCGGATCGGCCGGGATCAACGGCGACTTCCACAGCACGCGCACGCTGTCGTTGGCGTCCTTGCCCGTGCTGAGGCGATAGCGCTCCAGCGCTTCGGTGTTGTTGACGGCTACATCCACCTGCTTGTTGATGACCGACAGCAGATTGGTTTCGTGGTTGCTGGCGCGCACCGTCTTGAAGAAGGTCTTGGGTTCGATCTTGTTGGCGGCCCACAGGTAGTAGCCGGGCACGGCGGTGCCCGACGTGGAGTTGGGGTCGCCCGCGCCGTAGCTGAGCTTGCCGCCGTTTTTCAGCACGTCGTCCAGCGTCTTCAGGTTGCTGTCCTTGTTGACGATCAGCAGCGACCAATAGCCGGGGTTGCCGTCCTTGTCGATCACCGACGCGAACACTTCGCCCTTGGCGCGGTCCACGGCTTCAATGGCCGACTTGTTGCCGAACCACCCCATCTGCACCTTGTTAAAGCGCATGCCTTCGATGATGCCCGCGTAGTCCGAGGCGAAAAAGGGTTTGACCGGCACGCCGATGGCGCGGCTCAGGTCGTCGATGACGGGCTGCCAGACCGACTTCAGGTTGGTCGACGATTCGGTTGAAATGATCCCGAAGTTCAAGGTCTTGGCGTCTTGCGCAACGGCCTGGGTGGACAGCGCGGCGGCGGCGATCAGGGTAAAGAAGGTTCTGCGTAGCATGGATGACTCCGGGATGGATTCGGTGAATAGGCCGCGGGGTCGCGGCGTTGCAATCAAGCATCAAGTCAGGCGGCGTGCGCCAACGCCGACAGCGGCGCCAGCGCCGGCATGGCGGGCGCCTGCTGGGTGTATTCGGGAAGCAGCTCGGACAGTTCGGAGCCGTACAGGTCGCGCAGCATTTCAGGGGTGAGGTCGGCGGCGCGGCCGTCGTACACCACCTTGCCGTGGCGCAACGCCACCACGCGCGGGCAGTAGCGCAGCGCCACATCCACCTGATGCAGCGACACCACCACCGCCACCTTGCGCGTGCGGTTGATGTGCGCCAGCGTGTCCATCACGCGGCGCGACGATTCGGGGTCCAGCGATGCGATGGGCTCGTCGGCCAGGATGACGCGCGCGTTCTGCACCAGCGTGCGGGCAATGGCGGCGCGCTGCTGCTGCCCGCCGGACAGCGTCGAGGCGCGCTGAAATGCGTAGTCGTCTATACCAACCTGGGCAAGCGCTTCCAGGCCCTGACGCACTTCGGCGCGCAGGAACCAGCGGGTCAGGCTGCGCCACAGCGGCACGCGCGGCAACATCCCGGTCAACACATTGGTGATCACCGGCAGCCGGCCCACCAGGTTGAACTGCTGGAACACAAAGCCGATGCCGGCGCGCGCGGCGCGCACGTTGCGACTTAGCCGGCCATGCTGCTGAATGAGCTGGCCATTGACGGTCACGCTGCCCTGGCCCGCATCCCCGGCCACAAAGCCGGCCAGATGGCGCAGCAAGGTGGACTTGCCCGAACCGGACGCGCCCAGCAGCGCCACCATTTCGCCGTCGGCCACTTGCAGGCTGACGTTGTCCAGCGCCTTGGCCCCGGCATGGAAAGTCTTGCTCAAGCCCTGTACTTCAATGGCGACCGTCATCGCTGGATCCCCTTGTCTGTGGTCATGGGCGCATTCTGTTTTCGCGGCATGACAGCGCGATGACCCGGCGGACAATTCGGGCGGGATAAAAACCGGGGTCAGCAACGCACTGAAAGAGATCCGTCACAATCGCCGCCGCCGACGGCTTGCGGCCAAGGACGGCGCGGGTATATTCAAGAAATTCCCCACTCGCTTGGCGCTCATCATGATTACCGGTTCCTGCCTGTGCGGCCGCGTGGCTTACGAGATCAACGGCCCTCTTACCAACGCCCTGAATTGCCACTGCGTCATGTGCCGCAAGTCGCACGGCGCGGCTTTCCGCAGCCGCGCCTCGGTGCAAGTGTCTGATTTCACATGGACCAAGGGCGAAAACCATGTCACCTGGTATGCCTCGTCACCCGGCAATTACCGCGGCTTTTGCGAAGCCTGCGGCACGCCCCTGTTGACCCGCTTTGACCAGACGCCCGACACTTATGGCCTGCCGCTGGGCGCGCTGGACGACGACCCGGGCGTCAAGCCCGCCGCGCACTGCCACGTGGTCAGCAAGGCGCCATGGTTCGACATTACCGACCACCTGCCGCAGTACCCGGACGATTTCCCTGGCGTGCCCGAGCCCGACGCGCAGGCTCAAAATGTCACATAGGCATTGAAGCGGCGGGATTTGCCCCCATAAACGAGAAAGACCGCGAACAAGGAACACCGCGCGGCGCAGACGCCTGCTCCGGGAAAGCCTCGAAGTCGCCCGGCAGCAACTATCGCGGCTTTGCCGCAGATAAATACTGGCTAATCGGCGCGCTTTGCAGTAACATAAGTCCGTGATTTTTCCGCAAAAACCGGGCTTCGGTCACTCTGCGTGCCAACCTGTACTCCTTCGGGTCACCCCCCAAGATACCCAGGCTGCCCCCGGTTTGGTTGAACCTTGCCGGGCGACCTTCCTACTGTCGGCGACGTCACGACTGTCCCACGCGCCGCAGTCCACTGCGCCGCAAGGCACGCAGCAAAAGTTCCAACCCGCTTCTTCCGGTGCCATGCAATTGCACGGTATCGCGACAAAGCCGCGCCGTGCGCGCACATTGCCCACGCTGCGCGAGTATCCGTCATTTCAGACATCCACCCGGGATGCCGTGGCCCTTACCCGCGCTTGCCCGAACGTTTTACGTTCAACCGCTGGACCTGGTTATCTGTGTCCAACGCGCTTGCCGCTTCGTGCGGCGCGTCATGCCGCCGGCCTGGCTGCGCGTATTGATCAAGGAGTAGAGAATGGCTAAAGAAGAACTCATCGAATTGGATGGCATTGTTGACGAAGTGCTGCCCGATAGCCGCTACCGCGTCAAACTGGACAACGGCATCGAAGTTGGCGCTTACGCCTCCGGCCGTATCCGCAAGCACCGCATCCGCATCCTGGCGGGCGACCGCGTCACCCTGGAAATGTCGCCGTATGACCTGACCAAGGGCCGCATCAACTTCCGTCACAAAGACGAGCGCGCACCCGCGCCGCACCGTCCCCAGCAATACCGCCGTTAAGTCAGGACCTCAGGGCCGGCCACAAGGCCGGCTCCCTGTCTTTATGTTGCATCGGTCCCGGGCCTTATCGGCCTTAAGGCCAAACCGCGACATGCCGTAATGCGTGGAACGTCCGTTCGTGAAAAAATGGCAACCCGGTCAGGCGCAATGTCTGGCGGGATACGCATGAAGCAAGATGGATTTCACAGAAGAACTGCAAGCCGCTGCTGACCAGCTTTCCCTGACGCGAAGAAAATTCGCCAAAGGGGAGGAAGGGCTGCGCCTGCTGCATCAATCGCGCGAGGCGTTCATCAACAGCCTGCGCAACACCGGCCTGACCTACGCCGAAGCCAAGATCAAGTACGACAACTGCCTGGACGAACAGGAAGCCGAGCAGCTTCATGTGCGCCAGCAGATGGAATATGCCGAGCGCATGCACCAGTTCGTGCTGAACAAGATTGCCCAGCAGGCCGCCACGGCGTGAAGCAATGGCCGGGCACCCACGCCCGGCCGTGCATCAGGGTTTGAACGCCCCGATGAAAATGGCGGGATCGACCCGCGCATCGTTCAGGCTGACATTCCAGTGCAGGTGCGGCCCGGTTGCCCGTCCGGTGGCGCCCACCTTGCCCACCACGCCGCCACGCGGCAGCTCATCGCCCACCTTCACGTCAATGGCCGACATATGGCAGAACATGCTGATGAAGCCCTGGCCATGGTCCACGAACACCGTCTTGCCGTTGAAGAAGTAATCCCCCACCAACACCACCACACCCGCCGCCGGCGACTTGATCGGCGTACCCGCGGGCACGGCAAAGTCCAGGCCCGAATGCGGGTTGCGTTCCTGCCCGTTGAAAAAGCGGCGCAGCCCGAACGGGCTGGACAGGCGGCCACCGCTTACCGGGCGGTCCAGCAACAGGTTGCTGGGCGTGACGCCGGCACGGTAGCTGCGGTTGGCCGCGCTTTGCTCGGCCATTTCGCGTTCGATGCGCTTCATGTCGTCCGGGTTGGGGTCGACCTGACGCGGGTTTTTCAAGGTGATGTGCTGCGCCACGTATTCCTTGGCGCCCACCGAGAACGAGATCTTGCGTTCGCCCTTGGCGTCGCGCACCACGGCCTGCTGCTCGCCCGGCTTCACGCTAAGCGGGATGCCAAGCACGGCGATCCACTGCTTGCCTTCTTCGCGCACCACCATCACGCGCCGGTCCAGGAACGTGACCTCGGGCGCGCGGTCGGCGTCGCCCAGCGGCAGGATGGCGACGCCGCCAGGCACGGGTGCGTTCAGCTTGCGCGAAATAAAGCCTTGCTGCGTGGCGGCGCGCGCCGGCAGGCCGCAAGCCATGGCCGCCATCGCCAGGCCCAGGCGCAGAACGTCGCGGCGCAGGGTCAGCGGGCTTACAGGCACAGGTTGGCCGGTTCGATGATGCTTTGATCGCGGCGGGCAATGCGCGTGGACAGGCGCGCTTCGGTCTTGCCCTTCCAGGTGGTGGTGCTGAGCACGGCTTCGACACCCAGGCTGTCTTCCTGGACCAGTTCAAACCCGTTGCGGATCTCCTGGCGCTTGAAGTTGACGCCCATGTTCTTCCAGGCGTCAGCCACGCACGTCGTGTAGTCGTCGGCCGTGCGCTGGGTGGCCCCGTAAAAAACGGGATCGCGCTTGCGCACGTCTTGCACATTGGCGCAGGCTGACAAGGCGGTCAGGACGGCGAGGGACAGGGCGATGCGAACCTTCATAACAGTCGGACTCTTTAGGCAAATAAGTGGACGGAGCGGCCAAAACTATAACGCAGCAGCCGGTCAGGGCCGCGGGGCGCGGCGGGCTGATTTGGGGCGGAAGGCGTCGATGATCTCGGGGCGGGTTTCGGCGTACGGCCCGCCGATCAGGTCGATGCAATAGGGGATGGCGGCGAAGATGCCGGGTGCGATCACCGTGCCGTCATCGCCCTTCAAGCCTTCCAGCGTTTCACGGATGGACTTCGGTTGGCCCGGCAAGTTCACGATCAGCGCGGCGTGCGACGGCGTTTCGCGGATGACGGCCACCTGGCGCGACAGGATGGCGGTGGGCACGAAGCGCAGGCTGATCTGGCGCATCTGTTCGCCAAAGCCCGGCATTTCCTTGGTGCCCACGGCCAGCGTGGCCTCGGGGGTCACGTCCCGGCGGGCGGGGCCGGTCCCGCCCGTGGTCAGCACCAGGTCGCAGCCGCAGATGTCCACCAATTCAATCAGCGTTTCGGAAATACGCGCGGGCTCGTCGGGAATCAGACGGTCCACCGCCTGCCACGGCGACACCAGCGCCGACCCCAGCCATTCGCGCAAGGCGGGCAGCCCCTGATCCTGATAAACGCCGGTGGCGGCGCGGTCAGAGACGGACACCAGGCCGATGATCAGGTCGTCGGGATGGCGGCGGGCGATTCGGGTGGGCGTGGTCATAGGCGGTGGCGAGGGTTGAAAGCGACAAGGAAAAGGATGCGCCCGGCGATGAGCGGGGCGGTGCGGCGGTCAATCATGGAAATCCACGAGACGGCCGCGATGACGATGCTATCGCATTCTTTCCCAGGAGAAAGGCGTCCAGCCGCCGCCACCCCGCCTTGCGGACGTGTGGCAAAAAAGCGAATCGTCCGTGACCCCGGTTTCGCGCGCTTGTTCCCGTCATAGTGGGTGGATAACATCCGCTAACAAAATACTTTCCTGGCTGGCCGGTCGCGCCAGTGGTCTTCCATGTTCACACGCACTTTACGGCAGCACGCGCTGGCCGCCGCGCTGGCCCTGACGGCCGCGGCCGCCGCGGGTTGGCTCGCCTGGCACACGCTGGCATTGAAGACGGAAACCGTGCCCGCCGCCGCGCCCGGTATCTACATCCCCAACCTGGGCAACACGCTGCAAGAACAGACGCGCAACCTGTCCCGCTTAAGCCAGGCCTTGCGCACCGGTGACCGGCTGGTAATCCTGGGGTCTTCCGAACTGACCAGCAACGACCTGCGCTTTGTGCCCTACCGCTATCTGGCCGACGAGCTGCAAATGCCGGTGCTGGCCTATGGCCATTCGGGCTTCCAGTCCTTGGGAATGCAATTGGTGCTGGCCGCGCTGGCGGATGACTTGTCGCCCGCCTCGCGGGTGGTGGTGATGTTGTCACCCGGATGGTTCGACGGCGACGGCGGGCTGGGCGCCGACGAATTCAAGGAACACGCCAACCCGCTGCTGCCCCGGCTGCTCAAGCAGCCCGAAGGCCGCGCCGAACTGGCGCGCTGGCTGCGTGACAAAGGTGACGCGGGCGTAGCCTGGTCGATGATGACCGAGCAAGCCTATGTTTTCCGGCAACGCCTGGTCGATCTGTGGACGCCGGCCCATGCCGCCCCCGCCCCGGAAAGCGAACGCGAGCGCGAGGGCCCCGCGGCGGCCGCCCGCGTGGTGGACTGGGACGCGCTGGCCGAACAGGCGCAACGCGCCGAGCAGGACCTGATGACGGGCAACCGCTACGCGGTGCGGGATGACTTCTTCAACAAATACCTGCGGACCATTCCCGAGGGCGGCAAAACCGCGTACCTGCCGCAGCCCCTGACGGGCCGCGAGGAACTGCGCGAGCTGACCGCCCTGATGGCGCTGCTGCACCAGCATGGTGTAAATGCGCTGTTCGTCATGCAGCCGCTGCACCCGATGGTCTTCAAGGACTTGAACCGCTTCGAGCCGGTGCAAAAGGAAGTCGGCGCGCTGTGCAGGCGCTATGCAATGACCTGCATGGACATGTACGCCGCCCCCTTCGAAGTGGGCATGCTGCGCGATGTGCAGCACCTTGGCGAGCTAGGCTGGCTGCGGGTGAACCAGAAAATTGCCCAGGTGTTCCGGCCATGACTCCTGCCCGCCGCGCCCCCTGCCCGACCTTTCCCCCTGGAGGGATGCCGCAATGAAAAGAGCGCTGTGGCTGTGCCTGCTATACCTGGGCGTGTTCGCGGTGCTGCTGATCCAGGCGGACACCGCCGCCAACCTGGGCAAACCCATGGAGATCGAGTTCCAGTACTCGAAATTCTGAAGGGCGCGCCCCCGAGGCAAACGAAATTGGTTTTCCGACGCAACCAGGGCCAGGTCACAAATCTGCAATAATCGGCTCCTCACGCCGGAACCTCGCCCCCGCCTCCATGTTCGACCTCTTCCACGGCCTTGATCTCTGGGTCGGCCTCAGTCTTGTGCTGGCCCTGACATTCGTCCTGGCCTTCGAATTCATCAATGGTTTCCACGACACGGCGAACGCCGTGGCCACGGTCATCTACACCAAGGCCATGCCGCCGCATCTGGCGGTCGTGTTGTCCGGTATCTTCAATTTCCTGGGCGTATTGCTGGGCGGCGTGGGCGTCGCCTACGCCATCGTGCACCTGCTGCCCGTGGAATTGCTGATCAACGTGGACACCGGCCGCGGGCTGGTCATGGTGTTTGCCATGCTGGCCGCCGCCATCGCCTGGAACCTGGGCACCTGGTACTTCGGCATCCCCGCTTCCAGCTCGCACACGCTGATCGGCTCGATTCTTGGCGTGGGCCTGGCCAACGCCCTGATCACCGACCTGCCGCTGGGCGAAGGGGTCAACTGGGGCAAGGCCATCGACATCGGCATGTCGCTGGTGGCCTCGCCGATAGCCGGATTCATCGTCGCGGGCGGCTTGCTGTTGCTGCTCAAGCGCTGGCTACCCACGTCCAAGATGCACAAGACGCCCGAACAGCGCCGCGCCATCGACAACAAAAAGCACCCGCCGTTCTGGAACCGGCTGGTGCTGGTGCTGTCCGCCATGGGCGTGAGCTTTGTGCACGGGTCCAACGACGGGCAGAAAGGCATCGGGCTGATCATGCTGGTGCTGATCGGCATCGTGCCGGCCAATTTCGTGCTGGATACGACCAGCACCACCTACCAGATCGAACGCACCCGCGACGCCGCAAACCACCTGAACGTGTTCTACCAGCGCAACGAAGCCATGCTGGGCGACTTCCTGGCGCTGAAGCGGTCGGCAGGCACGACCGAGCTGCCGAGCAACTTCCGCTGCGACCCCGAACTGACCGTGCCGACCATCGCCGCGCTGCAAACGGACCTGGCCGGTGTCGCCAATTACGCCGACCTGTCGGCCGACAAGCGCATCGACGTGCGCCGCTACCTGCTTTGCCTGGACGACACCGCCAAGAAGGTGGCACGCATCGAAGGGCTGCCGGCCCGCGAACGCGCCGACCTGCAACGCCTGCGCGCCGACCTGACCGCCACCACCGAATACGCGCCCTTCTGGGTGATCGTGGCGGTGGCCCTGGCGCTGGGCGCGGGCACCATGGTCGGCTGGCGCCGCGTGGTGCTGACGGTGGGCGAAAAGATCGGCAAGCAGGGCATGACCTACGCGCAGGGCATGTCCGCGCAGGTGACGGCGGTGGCCGCCATCGGGCTGGCCAACGTGTTCAGCCTGCCGGTATCGACCACTCACGTCCTGTCCTCGGGCGTGGCCGGCACCATGATCGCCAACAAGAGCGGCCTGCAAGGCAACACGGTGCGCAACATCCTGCTGGCCTGGGTGCTGACGCTGCCCGCCTCGATGGCACTGGCGGCCGCCCTGTTCTGGATCGGCGTGCAGTTCACCGGCTGACCGGATGACATCTTTGCCGGCCGTGCGGGCAATCTGCACGGCCGATGCAACACTCTGGCGATCACGTCAGGCTTTTTCCGCAGGCAGCCCGCGTCTACCATCACGCCATGGCTACCCCGACCCCCACCCTGCATTACATCTTTGACCCGCTTTGCGGCTGGTGCTACGGCGCCGCGCCGCTGGTGGACGCCGGCCGCGATATCGCCGGCCTGCATGTGGCGCCGCACGGCGGCGGCATGATGGCCGGCGGCAACCGCCAGCCCGTCACCGACGCGCTACGCCGCTATGTCATGCCGCACGACGAACGCATCGCCGGCCTGACCGGCCAGGTCTTCGGCAAGGACTATTTCGACGGCCTGCTGCGCGACAGCGGCGCGGTGTTTGACTCCGAGCCCCCCACCACCGCCATCCTCGCCGCCGAACAGCTGGACGGGCGCGGGCTGGACCTGCTCAAGCGCTTGCAGCACGCCCACTACGTAGAGGGCCGCCACATTGCGGACCCGGCCGTGCTGGCCGCCCTGGCGCGCGACATCGGGCTGGACGGCGCAGCGTTCGACGCCGCCTACGGTGCGTTGCAAGGCGCGGACACGGCAGCGCACATCGCTGCCAGCCGGCAACTGCTTGCCCGGGTAGGCGGTAGCGGCTTCCCCACGTTTGCGCTGGAAGTCGGCGGCGTTTACACGCTGCTGGAACCCGCTCGCTACCTGGGCCGCCCCGCCCAATGGCAGGCCGACCTGCGCCAACGCATTCAAGCGGCGGGCTGAGCTTTCAGGACTCTTCGATGTCGCCGTCGCGCTGCAAGGCCCGGTGCATGGCCGGGCGCGCGGCCAGGCGTTCGATATAGCCGTTGAACACGTCGGACTCGGCAATCACGTTCACCTGCATCATGTATTGCAGGGAACCGCCCAGCACGATGTCCACGGCCGAAAACGCGTCGCCCAGAAAATAGGGCCGGGCTTGCAACACGCGGGTCAGAACCTGTTCGACTTCGTCGGCCGATCCCCACCCCGGCGCGCCGTCATGATGCGGCTGCTTGAATGCGCGCTCGACCATGGCCGGCTCGAACACCCCGGTGGAATACGCCAGCCAGGTCAGGTACGGGCCCCGCTTGGCGTCGCCGATGCGCGGTCCCATCCCTTTTTCGGGGAACAGGTCCGTCAGGTACAGCGCGATGGCAGGGGTTTCAAAGATGGGCACACCGTCGTGCACCAGGGCCGGCACCTTGCGGTGCGGATGAATGTCGATGTAGTCGGCGGGCATGTGCCCGGCGCTGTCGGTGCCGCGTATGGACACCATTTCGGTGTCGTACGGCACACCCAGTTCTTCAAGCAGCCACAGAACCCGGAACGAGCGCGAACGCGGCGCATGGTAGAGCGTAAGCATGGTCGGCCTCCTTGGGACACCGACCATTTTGCCTGGGCTTGCGCACGGGCGAAAGACGCCAGATTCCGGATTACTCCGCCGCGCCCAAGGCGCGCAATTGCGCTTTCAGCCGCCGCACTTCCTGGCTCAGGTCCAGGATTAGCGCCACGGCGTCCAGGCTGGCGCCGAAATCGTGTTCGAGCTTGCGAGCATGCAGCGCGCGCTGCAAGTCCATGCTGTAGAAGCACCATTGCTCGGGCTGGCGGCCATCGGCGTTGACGATGCCGACCTCGACCAATTGGGCTACCCATTCCACTTCCGCGTTGCAGGCGCGCGCCAGGTCGTGCGCGCTGAGCGGCTGCGACTTGCCCACGACGGTGGCGCTGGTGATGACAACTTTGTTCATGGTCAAACCCCCATGTGGCGTCGCGGGTTGAACGGCGCATCCTGTTGCAGCTTGCGATAGGCCGCCTTGGCCGCCTCGCTATCGGCGGGCGGCAACACCAGGTCCAGCACCAGATACAGGTCGCCCGGTGGGTCGCCGGGAATGCCGCGGCCGCGCAGGCGCAGCTTGCGGCCATTGCCGGACCCCGCCGGAATAGAAACTTCGACCGTACCACCGGGCGTGGGCGCGTTCACCTTTGCGCCCAGCGCGGCCTCCCAGGGGGCCACCGGCAGGGTCATGTAAAGATCACGGCCATCGGCGCGATAGCGCGAGTTCGGCTTGAAGCGCACCTCCAGATACAGGTCGCCGTTTTCGCCACCGCCGTAACCCGGCATGCCCTGCCCCGACAGGCGGATGTACTGGCCTTCGCGTACGCCGGCGGGAATGCGCACGCTGAGGGTGCGCGTCTTCATCCGCGGGCGTCCCTGCTCGTCCATTTCCATGGATCGCAGGCTGATGTCGCGCGTGGCGCCCTTGAGCGCGTCTTCCAGATCCACTTCGATGGCGGCGTGATGGTCGTCCCCGCGCGCGCGAAACTCCTGTTGGCGCGCGCCGCCGCGTTGCCCACGACCGCCGAACAACGACGAAAAGAAGTCGCTGAACTGCGCTTCGTCGCCAGGTGCCGCGCCTCGGTGGAATTCGAAACCTTCGTCCCATCCGGGCGGGGGCTGAAAGCCGCCGTCGGGCGACACGCCGGCCGCCAGGTTGTCATAGGCCAGCCGCTTTTCCTGGTCGCGCAAGACGTCATAGGCTTCGTTCACGTCGCGCATGCGGGTCTCGGCGTCGCTTTCCTTGCTGACGTCGGGATGGTATTTGCGGGCGAGTTTACGGTATGCGCGCCGGATCTCGTCTTCCGACGCGCCGCGCTCCACCCCGAGAATGCTGTAGTAGTCCTTGAACTCCATATGCCAGCTCACCTTAAGGGTTTCGGCCGCCGCGGGCTGTGCCGTATTCGGCCTGGGATATCAACAAGATAGGGGTTGCGGACCGATTTATCAATGCGCAATATCAGACCAAGTCGCGGATGCGGCCTGTCACCCGAGTGGCGTAGTATTTGTTTTTTACCGGTGTTGTTACCGGTGTTTTGCCGGTGGCACGCCACCGCCCTACCCCACGCAGGATCCACGATGAAGATGAGCAACATCCCCTTCGGCACCACGGATTGGTCCGAAGTCGAACGCACCGAACACGCCGGCGACACGGGCATGGCCTACTGGCGCACCCGCCAGTTTGGCGACGTGCGCGTGCGCATGGTGGAATACACGGCGGGCTACCTGGCCGACCACTGGTGCACCAAGGGACACATCCTTTTCTGTCTGGAAGGCGAACTGCACACTGAACTGGAAGACGGCCGCCAGTTCGTGCTGACGCCCGGCATGAGCTACCAGGTGGCCGACCAGGCCGAGCCGCACCGTTCGTCCACCACCACGGGCGCCAAGCTCTTCATCGTGGACTGATACCGCCGCGCAACGCTGCGATGCCACGGGGACGCAGTGACGCGGCCACGCGACACGCAAAATTGCAGTTGCGTTACGCTTTGCAAATCATGCGGCACATCGCCGCGTGTCCATGCATTGCCACCCCGCCAGACCCTCGCCTGACCGGAGACTAGATTTGGGCGCCCCGATTACGCTTTACGTAGATTCCCAGTTCCTTAGCCCCTACGCCATGTCGGTGTACGTGGCGCTGACCGAAAAGCAATTGCCTTTCGAAGTGCGCCCCATTGACCTGAGCGCCGGCGAGCAACGGATGCAGCCCTACCAATGCCGGGCGCTGACCGCCCGCGTGCCCGCGCTGACACACGACGATTTCAACCTGACGGAATCCAGCGTCATCGCCGAATACCTGGAAGAAGTTTTTCCGGCGCCCAAACACGCGGCGCTATATCCGTCGGGCATGCGTGAACGCGCCCGCGCCCGCCAGTTGCAGGCCTGGTTGCGCAGCGACCTGGCCGCCCTGCGCCAGGAACGCCCGACCGAAACCGTGTTCTACGGCACGCCCGGGCAGCCCTTGTCGGACCCTGCGCACGCGGCCTCGGCCAAACTGATCCAGGTGGCCAGCTATCTGATCGGCGTGGGCCAGACCACGCTGTTCGACGACTGGTGCATTGCCGACCTGGACCTGGCCGTGATGCTCAAGCGCCTGGCGCTGGATGATTTGCCCGATCCATTGCGCGCCTACGCCGATGCGCAGTGGCAACGCCCCTCCGTCCAGAAATGGCTGGAGCACAACGCCGCCGCGCGCGACTAAGCGCCTGTCCGGGCCACGACGCCGTGGCACCAGGCACTGCACTACCGTCTTGCAAGCGGCGCTGCCACCCACCGGGGTGCGGCAGCGCTGTCGGACGCGTCTGATAAACCCGGGACGCGCCGCGCTTTTTTGAGGGCCACCGCCCAACTTATGTTGCGGCGCAGCATTCGTTGCGGTGTAATGGGGAGGTCAACTTGGCCGGTTCCACTCGGGGCCGGCCCGGCGGCACGTCGCCGCCGGAAGCAACTTACAGGAGATCGCCATGGCCGATTCCGGCAACGATCGCGTCCCCGCCCCGCCCATGAACCCCTGGACGGCCGCCTACGAATACGCCCTGGATGCCTGGCAACGCGGCGTGCTCTACGCCGACGTGCTGCGCCAGCGCGGCAACCAGTACCACGAACACATGGCCAAGCGCGCGCCCAACGTGCTTAGCATGGAGTCAGAGTTCGTGCTGGATGGCCGCGAGCTGCCTCGCCCCGTCAACTACGGGCTGCTGCGCATCAAGCCGCCCGAAGGCGTGGAAACCGACCCGATCAAGCGCCCCTTCCTGGTGGTTGACCCGCGTGCCGGACACGGCCCGGGCATCGGCGGCTTCAAGCCCGAAAGCGAAATCGGCGTGGCGATACGTGCCGGCCACCCCTGCTACTTCGCCACCTTCCTGCCCCAGCCCATGCCGGAGCAGACCGTCGAAGACGTGATGATGGCCGAAGCGCGCTTCCTGGAAGAAATCATCGCGCTGCATCCCGATGCGGAAGGCAAGCCCGTGGTGGTGGCCAACTGCCAGGCCGGCTGGCAGATCATGATGACCGCCGCCATACGTCCCGAACTGTTCGGCCCGATCATCGTGGCCGGCGCCCCGCTGTCGTACTGGGCGGGCTGGCGCGGGATGAATCCCATGCGCTATTCCGGCGGTTTGCTGGGTGGCAGTTGGCTGACGGCAATGACCAGCGACCTGGGCAACGGCAAGTTCGACGGCGCGTGGCTGGTGCAGAACTTCGAAAACCTGAATCCCGCCAACACCCTCTGGTCCAAGCAATACAACCTGTATTCCAAGGTGGACACCGAGGCCGAGCGCTACCTGAGCTTTGAAAAATGGTGGGGCGGCCACGTCTTCTTGAATGGCCCCGAAATCCAGTACATCGTGGACAACCTGTTCGTGGGCAACCGCCTGGCCACGGCCGGCCTGGTGACCTCGGACGGTATCCGTATCGACCTGCGCAATATCCGTTCGCCCATCGTGGTGTTCTGCTCGAAGGGCGACAACATCACGCCCCCGCCGCAGGCGCTGGGCTGGATCCCCGACCTGTACCAGAACGAAGCCGAAGTGCTGGCGCATGGCCAGACCATCGTCTATGCCGTGCACGAAAGCATCGGCCACCTGGGCATCTTCGTGTCGGGCAGCGTGGCCCGCAAGGAACACCAGGAGTTCACGTCGAACATCGACATGATCGACGTGTTGCCGCCGGGGATCTACCAGGCGGAAATTGCCGACAAGACGCCCGACACGCCCAATGCCGACCTGGCGTTCGGCAACTACGTGCTGTCGTTCGAGCAGCGCACGCTGGACGATGTGCGCGCCATTGTTGACCGCAAGGAAGAGGACGATCGGCGCTTTGCCGCCGTGGCCCGCATTTCGGACATCAACCTGGGCATGTACCGCAGCTTCGTGCAACCGTGGCTGCGCGCCATGGTCACGCCGCAGTCGGCCGAATGGGCACAGCGCCTGCACCCCCTGCGCTTGCCCTACGAGCTGATTTCGGATCGCAATCCGGCCATCGCGCCCATTGCAAAGGTGGCTGAACAGGTGCGCGCGCATCGTCAGCCGGTGTCCGAGACCAACCCCTTCCTGATGGCGCAGGAAATGTTCTCGAACTGGGTCGAAACCAGCCTGAACATCTGGCAGGAAATGCGCGACTCGGCGGACGAGCGCACGTTCATGGGCGTGTACGGATCGCCACTGGTGCAGGACCTGGCCGGACTGGGCGCGCGTTCCGGCCCGCCGCGCAAGCATCCGGGCGTGTCGCCCGAGCACCGCCGCTTCATGGAAGAACGCACGGCGGATCTGCGTTCGCTGTTGCAGGAAGGCGGCCTGCGCGTGGCCGCGATCCGCATGCTGCTGTACGTGTCCGGCGCGGAAGGTGGCCTGGACGAGCGCAGCTTTGCGCTGATCCGCAAAGTGCGCGCCGAGTCCGACAACGCCATGACGCTACAGGAATTCAAGGACACCATTCGTGACCAGGCCCTGATCCTGACGCTGGATTCCGACGCCGCCATCCAGGCCATGCCGCGCCTGCTGGACAAGTCATCTGCCGCCGCGATACGCGACGCGCTGACCACCATGAAGCGCGTGCTGGAAGCGGCTGAACCGCTGAGCCCGGCTGCGCGCGAAAGCCTGACGGAAATGGAGCGCATCTTCGAAGCCGCCGAACGCCGCGCCCAAAAGCGCGAGCAGGCCAACGCGCCCGCGCAGCTGACGCTGGCTCCGGCGCCGACCGCGCCTTCGTTGACCCTGATCGACGCGGCTGCCCAGGTACCGGCCAAGACCGCCAAGCCACACCCGGCAGCCGCCAAATCGGCGGAGGACTCCGTGGCAAAGTCGGCACCGAAGTCGGCTTCGACCCCGGCTTCGACCCCGGCTTCGACCCCGGCTTCGACCCCGGCTTCGAAATCCGCTGCGAAGTCCGCTGCGAAGTCCGCTGCGAAGTCTGCTGCCAAGTCCGCTTCAAAGCCCGCTGCCAAGTCCGCTGCCGAATCGGCTTCAAAGCCCGCTGCCAAGTCCGCTGCCAAGTCGGCTTCAAAGCCCGCCGCCAAGTCCGCTGCCAAGTCGGCTTCAAAGCCCGCCGCCAAGTCCGCGTCCAAGTCCGCCGGCAACGGCGCCGCCGGTCAACCCTCCAAGGCCAAGCGCGCATGACACTGCCGACCTCGACGCATTACGACACGCTGATCGCCCGCGCCCAGACGCTGGAGCCCGCCTTCTGCGCCATCGCCCACCCTTGCGACGAACCCTCTTTGTCCGCCGCTCTGGAGGCGCGTGACCTGGGCCTGCTGCACCCCATCCTGGTCGGGCCCGAAAAGAAGATCCGCGATACCGCCGCCCAGTTCAAGCTGAACCTGGGCGACGCCCGTATCGTGGACGCGCCGCATAGCCACGCCGCCGCCGAAACCGCCGTGGCGCTGGTGCGCAACGGCGAGGCCACGCTGCTGATGAAGGGCAGCCTGCACACCGACGAGCTCATGCACGAAGTCGTTGCGCGCACGACGGGACTGCGCAGCGGCCGGCGCATCAGCCATGTGTTCATCATGGAAGTGCCCACCTATGCCGGCCCGCTGTTCATCACGGACGCGGCCATCAATATTTTTCCCGATCTGGAAACCAAGGCCGACATCATCCGCAACGTGATCGACCTGCATCACGGGCTGGGGCTGGGCGAACCGCGCGTAGCCATTCTGTCGGCGGTGGAGCAGGTCACGCCCAATATCCCCAGCACCATCGAAGCGGCGGCCTTGTGCAAGATGGCCGACCGGGGGCAGATCTCGGGCGGCCTGCTTGACGGCCCCCTGGCCCTGGACAACGCCATCAGCCCCGAGGCGGCGCGCATCAAGGGCATCCGATCGCCCGTGGCGGGCGTGGCGCAGGTGCTGGTCGTGCCTGACCTGGAAGCGGGCAACATGCTGGCCAAGAACCTGACGTTCCTGGCCAACGCCGAAGCGGCGGGCATCGTGCTGGGCGCACGCGTACCCATCATCCTGACCAGCCGTGCCGACAGTCCGCGTTCGCGGCTGGCCTCGTGCGCGGTGGCGGCCATCTACGCGCACCACCTGAGCCAGCTGGCGGCCCGCCCGCTGGTCTGACTCGCGCCTATTGCCGCACGTATTGCCGCACGTATTGCCGCACCCATCGCCGCGCCTCTCGCCGCGCCCCTACTGCCACCGGAACCCAGAGCCATGAGTGACACCCGCGACACCATCCTCGTCATCAACGCCGGCAGTTCCAGCATCAAGTTCTACCTGTACGACATCGATGGCAACGAGCAACTTGCGCCGCGCCTGGGCGGGCAGCTTGAGGGCATCGGCACGTCGCACCCCAAGCTGCGCGTGCGTGACGCGGCGGGCCAGACGCTGGTCGAACGCGCGATCGCGCCCGGCCACGCGCCCGACGTGCCCAACGCCCAGGAAGTCGTGGGCACGTGGCTTAGCGGGCACCTGGGCGGCACGCCGCTGGCGGTGGGCCATCGGGTGGTGCATGGCGGGCCCGACCTGTCCGAACCCGTGCTGATCGACGACAGCGTGCTGGCCAGGCTGGACACGTTCACCCCGCTGGCTCCGCTGCATCAGCCCAACAACCTGGCTCCCATCCGCGTCATCCGCGAGCGCCGGCCGTGGATCCCGCAGGTGGCGTGCTTCGACACGGCATTCCATCGCAGCCATTCCGACGTGGCCGACCGCTACGCGCTGCCCGAATCGCTGTACCAGGAAGGCGTGCGCCGCTACGGCTTTCACGGCCTGTCCTACGAATACATCGCGCAGCGCTTGAAGCAGGCGCTGCCCGAACTGGCGATGGGCAAGATCATTGCCGCGCACCTGGGGTCGGGCGTGTCCGCCTGCGCCATGCAGGAAGGCAAAAGCGTGGACAGCACCATGGGCTTCACGGCGCTGGAAGGCTTGCCCATGGGCACGCGCCCGGGCCGCCTGGATGCCGGAGTCGTGCTGTGGATGATGGAACGCGGCATGGACCACGACCAGATCGAACACCTGCTTTATCACGACTGCGGCATGAAGGGCCTGTCCGGCATCAGCAACGACATGCGTGAATTGCTGGCCAGCGACGCGCCCTCGGCCCAACTGGCGCTGAAGTACTTTGCGTGGCGCGTCGCCGAAGGCATGATCGGCATGGGCTGCGCCATGAACGGTATCGACGGCATCGTCTTTACCGCCGGCGTGGGCGAGAACTCGCCCCAGATCCGCCAGATGATCGCGGACCACTGGGGCTGGCTGGGCATCAAGCTGGACCCCGAGCGCAACGCCCATCAAGGCCCGCGCATTTCCACCGACGATAGCCGTATCGGCGTCTATGTCGTGCGCACGAACGAAGAGCTGATCATCGCGCAGCACACACTGGCCCTGGTGCGCCAACGATGAAGGCGCCAACGATGAACTCCCCCGCCCCCGGCCCCGCCAACTCCGCTAGCGCGACGCTGCCCCTGGCCGGCAAGCGCGGCCTGGTCACCGGCATCGCCAACGCGGATTCCATCGCCTGGGGCTGCGCCAAGGCGTTTCGCGCCATGGGCGCCGAACTGGCCGTGACCTATCTGAACGATAAGGCGCTGCCCCACGTCGAGCCGCTTGCGCGCCAGGTCGATGCGCCATTGCTGATGCCGCTTAACCTGCTGAACGAGGGCGAACTTGAAGCCGTGTTCGACCGCATCACGGCCGAATGGGGGCAGCTGGATTTCGTGCTGCATTCCATTGCGTTCGCCCCGCGCGCCGACTTGCACGGCCGCGTTACCGACTGCTCGCGCGCAGGCTTCCTGCAAGCGATGGACGTGTCGTGCTGGTCGTTCATCCGCATGGCGAAACTGGCCGAACCGTTGATGAAAAAAGGCGGCGCGCTGTTCTGCATGAGCTACTACGGCTCGCAGATGGTCGTCGAACACTACAACATGATGGGGCCGGTCAAGGCCGCGCTGGAATCCGCCACACGCTACCTGGCGGCCGAGCTTGGCCCGCAGGGCATCCGCGTGCACGCGATCTCGCCGGGGCCATTGAAAACGCGTGCGGCCTCGGGCATAGCCGAATTCGATGCCCTGCTGGACCGCGCGCAATCCAAGGCGCCCGCGCGCAGCCTGGTGTCCATTGACGACGTGGGCGAAGCCACCGCCTGGCTGGCCACCGACGCCGCGCGCCTGATGACGGGCCAGACGCTGTACATCGACGGCGGCTATCACATCATCGATTAGGCTCAGGCCAAGGTGACCGGCGGCGCCTGGCGCCAGCGGTCGATGGCTTCGACCGCCTGTTCGGGGGTGCCAAAGATCTTGTCGCGGCCAATCTTCTTGACCAGCCCCGAACGCTCAAGCGCCATGCGGAACTGGCCATGCCCGCCCGCCACCAACAAGGTGATGTTGCGGGCGTCCAGTTCGCGCTTAAGTTCGTAAAGCGCTTCGACTGCATCGGCGTCCGCCTGCGTCATGGCCTCGGCATCCAGTACGAACCACTGCGTGTCGCCCGCCGCCTGCGCAATGACGTCGCGCGCGCGGCGCCGAAACGCATCGGCGTTGAAAAACCAGATCGACGATTCAAACAGCCAGATGACCGTGCCGGGCACGGGATGCGCATCCGGATTCAAATGCAGCTTGCCCAGCACGGACTCGCCGGGCAGCCGGCCCAGCAGCGCATCGCGCGGGTTGCCCGACACGTACATCGCGTACAGCAGCGTTGCGCCTACCGACACCGCCACGCCTTGCAAGACGCCAAATCCCACCACGCCCACGGCGGCCAGGATGCCAAACGCCAGTTCAATGCGAGAAATTCGCGCCAGCCGCATAAAGGCCGTGACGTCGAACAGGCTGGCGGCCGCCAGCAACAAAATGGCCGACAGCACCGCCTGGGGCAACCAGAACAAAGGCGCGCTCAGCAAGCCCACCACGATGGCCAACGCCAACGCCGCGCTGACGCTGACCAGCGGCGACGAGCCGCCGGCCACCAACCCCACCGCCGTGCGCGAATCCGCCCCCGTCACGACAAAACCCTGGAACAAACCGGCCGCCACATTGGCCGCGCCAAAGCCGACCAGCTCGCGGTTGGGATCCACATGCTCGCCCGTGCGCGCCGCAAAGCTGCGCGCGGTGACGATGCCGCTGGAAAAGCTGACCACCAGCACGCCCGCCGCGCCCAACAGAATGCTGTCGACGCCTTCCAGCCGAACGGGCAGGCTGATGCCCGGCAAGCCGGCAGGCACTTCGCCCACCACCGCTATGCCCAAACCGGGAAAATCGAACAGCCACGACAACAGGCAGCCCCCCACCACCAGCAGGATCGGCCCCGGCCAGGTCGGCCGCCAGCGCTTGAAAGCCACCAGCAGCAGGCAGGACGCCAGCCCCAGGCAGAGAGTGGGAATCCGGATTTCCTGAACACGGTGCGATAGCTCAAGAAACGGGTGCACCAGCCCGCTGTTGCGCAGCCCCACCCCGGTCAGCCCGCTCAGTTGCGACAGCCCCAGCGTGATCGCCACGCCCGCCATGTAGCCGATCAGCACGGGGCGCGACAGCAGGTTGGCCAGGACGCCCAGCCGCAGCACGCGCGCGATCAGGCAGCCCACGCCCACGGTCAATGCAATGCCGGTGGCGGCCACCAGCCGGTCCTCGGGGGAGGTCAGCGCCATCCCGGTCAAGGTGGCGGCGATCAACGTGCAGGTGGCCGTGTCCGGCCCCACGATCAGCGTGCGCGACGAGCCGAACAACGCGTAGCCCAGCATGCCCGCAATGGCGGCCCACAGGCCAGCCACGGGTGGCACGCCCATCATCGCCGCGTAGGCCAGGCCCACCGGCAGGCCGACGGCGGCCACGCTCAAGCCCGCCATGATGTCGCGTCGCGCCGACTCCCGCGTCATGCCGCGAAAATTATTCAGGCCGGGAAAGAAACGTAGGTTCATGGTGCTGCAAACGACCTGATCGAAGAGAGCGCGCGACAACACGCATAGACCGCAAAGGCTACACCAAGCCCACGACGCGGAACCGGCTTCAGATCAAGCGGCGGCCAAATCCGGCAGGCTTTTTCGCCGCCTTCAGAAAGACAAGCCAAAGACCGGAGAGTCCGTCACATTCCCAAAAGGAATGAAGATCGTTGCGTTTTTATCTCTTTTATCGAAAAGCGGGATTGCGTAGAGTCCTGCGCATAAGAAAAGCGGCGCCACGCCGCGCCATTGCACACCGACACGGCCTACCGCCCTTGCCTGCCCGGCGCGGACCCAAGGCCGGCATTTCAGGAGACTCCATGTCCTTGCCCTTCCTGCGGCGCGTCAGCCGCGCCCTGGTCCTGGCCGCGCTTGCCGCGGGCATCGCCCCCGCTGTCCACGCCCAGACTTACCCCGAACGCCCCATTAAGCTGGTGGTGCCCTGGCCCCCGGGCGGCGCCACCGATTCCCTGGCGCGCCTGCTGGCGCAGCGCCTGACCGATCGCCTGGGCCAGACGGTGATCGTGGACAACAAGGCGGGCGCGGGCGGCAATATCGGCACGGCGTCGTTCGTGCGCGAAAAGGCCGACGGCTACACGCTGCTGATGGCTACCAGTTCGA
This sequence comes from Achromobacter semiaridum, assembly GCF_053543755.1. NCBI lineage: Bacteria > Pseudomonadati > Pseudomonadota > Betaproteobacteria > Burkholderiales > Alcaligenaceae > Achromobacter > Achromobacter semiaridum. Next base: position 24,446 of record NZ_JBLVOL010000021.1, read on the forward strand.
CCAACGCGGCAAACCCCCATCTGTATTCCCGCCTGGGCTTCGATGCGTCCAAGGACTTTGCGCCTGTGGCGTTCGTGGCCGAGATCCCCAACATTCTTGAAGTGCCCAAGCAGTCGCCCTTCAAATCGTTGGCCGACCTGATCGCCGGCGCGAAGGCCGAGCCCGGCAAGCTGAACTATGGTTCGGGCGGCGTGGGGTCTTCGCAGCATCTGGCGGGTGCGATGTTCAAGCACCTGACCGGCGCCGACGTGCTGCACATTCCGTACAAGGGCAGTGGCCCCGCCGTGTCGGATCTGCTGGCTGGGCAGGTCGACATGATGCTGGACACCGGCTCGCTGGCACAGGTTCAGGCGGGCGCGTTGCGCGCGCTGGCCGTGGCGTCGCACCAGCGCTTGCCGGCGCTGCCGAACGTGCCCACGTTCGAGGAAGCGGGTGTGCCCAAGATGTATGCATCCGCCTGGTACGGCATCGTTGCCCCCGCCGGCACGCCGCCCGCCGTGGTGCAGCGCCTGAACCGGGAAGTGAACGCCGTGGTGGCCGATGCGCAAGTCAAGCAGCGCATGGAAAGCATGGGCGCGCTGGTGCCCGCCGGCCAGACGCCCGAGCAGTTCAGCGCCTTCATCCAGTCCGAAATCGCGCGATACGCGGACATTGTGAAGATCTCGGGCGCCAAGATGGAATAACGGCGACCTGGCGCGCAGACGAAAAAAAACGCCCCGCAAGGGGCGTTGTTGCATGCGGCCGCGCGCGGCAGCCGCCGCGACGCGGACGCCACCGCACCGCCGCCTACTTCGCGGCGCGCGCTTCCAGCACGGCCACGGCGGGCAGCGTCTTGCCTTCCAGGAACTCCAGGAACGCGCCGCCACCCGTCGAGATATAGCCAACCTGCTCGCCGATGCCGTACTTGGCGATGGCAGCCAGCGTGTCACCGCCGCCGGCGATGGAAAAACCATCCGATTCCGCGATCGCGCGCGCCACCACTTCGGTGCCGTTGGCGAACTGGTCGAATTCGAACACGCCCACCGGGCCGTTCCAGACGATGGTGCCGGCCTTCTTCAGGATCTCGGCCAGCTGCGCCGCGGTCTGCGGGCCGATGTCCAGGATCATGTCGTCTTCGGCTACGTCCGTGGCCGCCTTGACGGTGGCTTCGGCATCCGCGCCGAATGCCTTGGCGCACACCACGTCCACCGGAATCGGCACGGCCGCGCCGCGCTGCTTCATCATGTCGATCACGGCGCGCGCCTGCTCGACCTGGTCGGGTTCCGCCAGCGACTTGCCGATGGGCAAACCGGCGGCCAACAGGAACGTGTTGGCGATACCGCCGCCCACGACCAACTGGTCAACCTTGTCGGCCAGCGATTGCAGGATGGACAGCTTGGTGGACACCTTCGAGCCGCCCACGATGGCGACCAGGGGGCGCTTGGGTTCGTGCAGCGCACGTCCCAGGGCGTCAAGCTCGGCTTCCAGCAAGGGACCGGCGCAGGCCATGGGCGCAAAGCGCGCGATGCCGTGCGTGGTGGCTTCGGCGCGGTGGGCCGTGCCGAACGCGTCGTTGACATACACGTCGCACAGCGCGGCCATCTTCTTGGCCAGCGCTTCGTCATCTTTCTTTTCGCCGACGTTCACGCGGCAGTTTTCCAGCAGCACGACCTGGCCGTGATCGACCTGGACGCCATCGACCCAGTCGCGCACCAACTGCACGGGCATGCCCAGCAGTTCGGACAGGCGCTGGCCAACCTTGGCCAGCGAATCGGCGTCGGTCAGCACGCCTTCTTTCGGGCGGCCCAGGTGGGACGTAACCATTACGGCAGCGCCGGCGTCCAGCGCCAGGCGGATGCCGGGCACGGAGGCGCGGATGCGCGTGTCTTCGGAAATGCGGCCGGCGTCGTCGAACGGCACGTTCAAGTCGGCGCGGATGAACACACGCTTGCCGGACAGGGCACCGGACTTGGCCAGCGCGGACAGGGTATTGACCTTGGACATATTTGCTTTCCTACGATAGGCGAACAAAGGGGACGAACCCATTTTCCGCATTGGCGGAAAACAAATCCGTCCCCTATGGACTGACCGTGTTGCTTACTTGGCCGACATCAGCGCGACGGTGGTGTCGAGCATGCGGTTCGAGAAGCCCCACTCGTTGTCGTACCAGGACGAGACCTTGACCAGGCGACCCGAGACCTTGGTCAGCGACGCGTCAACGGTGCTGGAGGCCGGGTTGTGGTTGTAGTCCACCGAAACCAGGGGCTCGGTGTTGTAGTCCAGGATGCCCTTGAGCTCGCCTTCCGACGCGGCCTTCAGGATGCTGTTGACTTCTTCGGCGGTCGTGTCGCGGCTGGCCACGAACGACAGGTCGACCAGCGACACGTTGATGGTCGGGACGCGGATGGCGTAGCCGTCCAGCTTGCCGTTCAGTTCCGGCAGCACCAGGCCCACGGCAGCGGCAGCGCCGGTCTTCGTGGGGATCATGCTCATCGTGGCCGAACGCGCGCGGCGCAGGTCTTCGTGGTAGACGTCGGTCAGGACCTGGTCGTTGGTGTAGGCGTGAACGGTCGTCATCAGGCCGTTTTCCAGGCCCAGCTTGTCGTTCAGCGGCTTGACCAGCGGGGCCAGGCAGTTGGTGGTGCACGATGCGTTCGAGATGACCGTGTCGGTCGACTTGAGCACGCCGTGGTTCACGCCGAACACGATGGTGGCGTCCACATCCTTGCCGCCCGGGGCCGAGATGATGACTTTCTTGGCGCCGCCCTTGATGTGCGCGCCGGCCTTTTCCTTGGTCGTGAAGAAGCCCGTGCATTCCAGCACGACGTCAACCTTCAGGTCGCCCCAGGGCAGTTCAGCCGGGTTGCGGTTGGCCAGCACGCGGATCTTGTCACCGTTGACGACCATGAAGTCGCCGTCGACTTCGACGGTGCCCGGGAACTTGCCGTGGGCGGTGTCGTAGCGCGTCAGGTGCGCGTTCGTCTTGGGATCGCCCAGATCGTTGATGGCGACGATTTCGATATCGTGCTTCTTGCCACCTTCGTAGTGGGCACGCAGGATGTTGCGGCCGATGCGACCGTAACCGTTGATGGCGACGCGAATAGTCATACTAAGCTCCTTTTTTACAAAACCTGTTTGACGGTCTCGGCCACCTTGTCGGCGGTCAGCCCGAAGAACTTGAACAATGCGCCGGCCGGGGCGGATTCACCGTAGCGGTCGATACCAACCACGGCGCCTTCCAGGCCCACGTACTTGTGCCAGAACGCGGTCACGCCGGCTTCCACGGCCACGCGCGGCAGACCCTTGGGCAGCACGGATTGCTTCCAGGCGGCGTCCTGCTTGTCGAACACGTCGGTGCTGGGCATGGAAACCACGCGCACGGCGATGCCTTCCTTGGCCAGTTGGGCTTGCGCGTCCAGTGCAATGGCCACTTCCGAGCCGGTGGCGATGATGACGGCGCGGGCGCCTTCGGCATCGCGCAGCACATAGCCGCCGCGCGCAATGGCGTCCACGGTGGCGGCATCGCGCGGCACGAACGGCAGGTTCTGGCGCGACAGCAGCAGCGCGGTCGGGCCGCCGTCATGCACGTCCATGCCGATGCTGGTCGGGCGCGTCACGGCGGCGTTCCAGGCCACGGCGGTTTCAGCCGTATCGCAGGGGCGCCACAAAGACAGGTTGGGGATCAGGCGCAGGCTGGCGGCGTGCTCGATGGATTGGTGGGTCGGGCCGTCTTCGCCCAGGCCGATCGAATCGTGCGTGAACACGTGCACCACGCGCTGCTTCATCAACGCGGCCATGCGGATGGCGTTGCGCGAGTAGTCCGAGAACGTCAGGAAAGTGCCGCCGAACGGCAGGTAGCCGCCGTGCAGGGCCACGCCGTTCATGATGGCGGCCATGCCGAATTCGCGCACGCCGTAGTTGATGTGGCGGCCGAACTGAATGCCCTTGTCGCCGGCGCGAACGGCGCCCACGCCCTTCCAGTCGGTGAAGTTGGAACCGGTCAGGTCGGCGGAACCGCCCAGCATTTCGGGGAGCAACGGCGCCAGCGCGGCGATCGCGAATTGCGAAGCCTTGCGGGTGGCGACGGTTTCGGCCTTTTCCAGGGTCGAGGCCAGGAAAGCCTTGAACTGGTCGGCGTAGCCCTGGGGCATTTCGCCCTTCATGCGGCGCGTGAATTCAGCGGCTTCGGCGGGGAATGCGGCGCGGTAGGCGTCAAACGCGGCTTGCCATTCGGCTTGGGCGGCAGCGCCCGACTTGCGGCCATCCCAGCCGTCGTAAACGTCTTGCGGGATCTGGAACGGTTCCGACGACCAGCCCAGCGCGGCGCGCGTGGCGGCGATTTCGTCCTTGCCCAGCGGCGCGCCGTGCACGTTGTGCGTGCCGGCCATGTTGGGCGAACCCTTGCCGATAACGGTGCGGCAGATCACCAGCGTGGGCTTTTCCGACTGCGAACGCGCGGCCTTGATGGCGGCGTCCACGGCGGCGACGTCGTGGCCGTCTACGCCACGGATCACGTTCCAGCCGTAGCCTTCGAAACGCTTGGCGGTGTCGTCGGCAAACCAGTGTTCGACGTGGCCGTCGATGGAGATGCCGTTATCGTCATACAGCACCACCAGCTTGGACAGCTTGAGCGTGCCGGCCAGCGAGCACACCTCGTGCGAGATGCCTTCCATCAGGCAGCCGTCGCCCGTGAAGGCGTAGGTGTGGTGGTCGACGATGGTGTGGCCGGGCTTGTTGAATTCAGCGGCCAGCAGCGCTTCGGCCAGCGCCATGCCCACGGCGTTGCCCAGGCCCTGGCCCAGCGGGCCGGTGGTCGTTTCCACGCCCGGGGTGATGCCCACTTCGGGGTGACCCGGCGTCTTGGAATGCAGCTGGCGGAAATTCTTGAGTTCGTCGATCGACAGGTCGTAACCCGTCAGATGCAACAGCGCGTAGATCAGCATCGAGCCGTGGCCGTTGGACAGCACGAAGCGGTCGCGGTTGGCCCAGGCGGGGTCCTTCGGGTTGTGGCGCAGGTTGCCCGTCCACAAGGCCTGGGCGATTTCCGCCATGCCCATGGGAGCACCCGGATGCCCGGAGTTCGCTTGTTGCACAGCATCCATCGCGAGGGCGCGGATGGCATCCGCCAAGGCAAGTTTAGGGGCGGTCGGATTGCTCATTCGGAAGGCTCTTTGAAGCTGGCGCGCCTACGGGAAATATAGGGGCCAGTTGAGTGGGTTGCGAAGCAGACGATTTTAGCATCAGGGGATTTCCCTCACGCCATCGCCCTTAAGCGCGATGTAAACAAGCGTGTCCTCGGGAATCAAAGTGGTAGGCTACGCGCTCGAATAATCCGATTGCCCGCGCCCTCGTAGCCGCCCTCTTCGCCCGAACCTCATGTCCGCCCCCCGCTTTTTCTGCGACATCGCCCTTTCCGCCGGTACCCGCATCGCCTTGCCCGACGCCCTGGCGCACCACGCGCTGCGCGTGCTGCGCTTGAAAGCGGGCGAAACCGTTGTGCTGTTCAATGGCCAGGGCGGCGAATACCCGGCCGTGCTTGAAGTGGAGGGCAAGGCGGGCTACGCCACGCTAGGCGACTTCAACCCGCGCGAAGCCGAGCTTGCCGGGCGCATCACGCTTGTGCAGGGCTTGCCTTCCGGCGACAAGATGGACTGGGTGGTGGAAAAAGCGGTTGAGCTGGGCGCCGCCCGCGTCAGCCCGATTGCCGCGCAACGCAGCGTGTTGCAGTTATCGGGCCCTCGGCTGGACAAGCGCGTGGCGCATTGGCAGCGCATTGCGCAATCGGCCGGCGAACAATGCGGCCGTAACCGCCTGATGGCGGTGGATGCGCCGCAAAGCCTGGCTGATTGGCTGGCCCAGCCGGCGGACGGCCTGCGGCTGCTGTGTCACCCGGAAGCCAGCGACGATCTGGCCGGCAAGCTGCGCGCCACGCCCGGCTTGCAAGCGTTGACGTTGCTTGTGGGCCCCGAAGGGGGGTGGTCGGACAAGGAACTGGAACTAGCCCGCCAGGCCGGCGTGCAGGCCGTGCGCTTTGGTCCCCGCGTGCTGCGTACCGAAACGGCCGGGCTGGCGTTGCTGGCGGCAGTCAGCGCGTTGATGGGCTGGTAGCGCAAGGATGCGCGGTTGATTGTCCGCGCCCGCAGATAATCGTTTTCGGCCGCGGTTAATCGTTTTCGCCATAGGGCGCTGCGGCGATGCCGGGTTCCGGGTCGGGGTGGCGCCCCGCGTGTTCGATGACGAACGCAAAGATGCGGCCATTTTCACGCGCAAAGTCGGCAGCGTCCGAACACACGGTTTCAATTTTGGCGGCGTCTTCTTCCAGAACCGGATCGCCGGAGTGCAGGCGGTACAGCCACAACACCACGCCCGTCTTGTGGTCCAGGACCGTGTCGCACAGGCAGTCGTACAGCGCATCGAGGTTGCCGCCGAAGTACTCGGGGAAATCCACCGCCTTGACGATGGCGCGAAGCACCGCGGAACGGCTGCGGGCGGGGTCGCAGTTGGCAACGAACAAGGACAGGCCAAGCTCGTGCGAGGCGTCAACGACGGCCTTCTTGTCCAGCCCCTCATGAGGCAGCGCTCCCCCGCGCAGAAGCTGCTTCTGCAACGTAGATTGGCCATTGCGCGTCATGCCTGAGCCTCCTTGAAAAAGGCGATCACTTCTTCGTTACGCTGCATCGTATCGGCATAACCCAGTTCGATCAATCGCTTGGTGTAGCTGGATTCGAACAGCAGATACGACATCAGCGCACCGCCACCAGGACGGCCTGGGTCGGACGATACACCGAGTACGCGGAAAAGAGCACGGGCTTGCGCCGGCATGTCCTGCAAGTGCTCAAGCGCCATCGTGTCCAGCGACTGGCTGGGGGTGATGGTCAGCACCTGGATGCGGCGCACGTTGATCTGCGCGCCGTCCGGCGATGCGTGGTCCATCAGGTAGTTGATGCGTTCCAGGCGCTCGACGTCCACCGACAACCCATCCAGGAAGATGCTGGACAACGCATGCCCGCCTACCTGGGCCAGCGAAGGATACGGTGGGGAATCTTCGCGGTTCTCGGGATGGGTATCATCACGAAACCCCGTGCCGATCACCAGCACGCGATGGGCGCCCAGGTGGATTGCCGGGCTGATCGGCGCCAGTTGTCGCATGGAGCCGTCGCCGCACCACTCGCCCTTGCCGTGTACCGGCACCTGCCGCGCGGGAAAGACGAACGGGATGGACGACGAGGCCATCAGGTGGTCGATGCCGATAGGCGTGGGTATGGCCAGCCGCAAGTAGCGATGCCACGGTTCGATGGGCGTGTGCGCCTGGTAGAACGTCAGGTGCTCGCCGCTGGTGTAGCCCGACGCCGTGATCGCCAGCGCCGACAGCGACCCGCGCTCCAGGTTGCCGCGCAGGTGGTCGAAGTTCAGCACGCGGCCCAGCAGCGCTTCCATGGGGCTGTTGTCCAGCAGCGACTGCGGCCGCTTGCGCGTCAGCCCCGAATACATCCAGCCCAGCGCCAGCAACCCCAGCCAACGCACGCCCGTGCGAATCAGGCCGGGCGCGTCGGCGCGGTAAATCATGTCGGTGTTCAGCGACGACCACAACCGGCGGATGCGGCGCACACCCAGGTGCGGGCGGTCGGCGCGGCACGCCAGCGCGGCGGCGTTGATGGCCCCGGCCGAGGTGCCGCAGATGATGTCGAAGGGATTCTGAAAGCGCGAATGCCAGTCGGGGTCCAGCAAGTCCATGATGGCGCTCAGCACGCCCACCTGGTACGCGGCCCGCGCGCCCCCACCCGTCAGGACCAGACCGGTGGGCGGG
>NZ_JBLVOL010000021.1:32290-82744 GCF_053543755.1 Achromobacter semiaridum
CCGGGCGGCGTGCGCGGGCACGCCGGACCGGCGGGACTCACTTCAACGTGGCGTGTTGACATCGACCACAGTCATCGCGGTCATGTTCACAATGCGGCGCACGGTCGAGCTTGAGGTCAGGATGTGCACCGGCGCGTTGCAGCCCAGCAGGAACGGGCCAACCGCCACGTTGCCGCCCGCCGCCGTCTTGAGCAGGTTGTAGGCAATGTTGCCGGAATCCACGTTCGGGCACACCAGCAGGTTGGCTTCGCCCTTGAGCGTGGACGACGGCAGGATGCGCATGCGCAGCGCTTCGTCCAAGGCGCAATCGCCGTGCATTTCGCCGTCGATTTCCAGCTCGGGTTCTTTTTCGCGCACGATTTCAAGCGCGCGACGCATCTTGGCGCCCGACGCGGAACTACCCGATCCGAAATTCGACCGCGACAGCAGCGCCACCTTGGGCGCCAGGTACATGCGGCGCATTTCGTTGGCGGCCGCGATGGTGAATTCGGCGATCTGCTCGGCCGTGGGCTCGTCGTTGACGTGCGTGTCCACCAGCACCACCGTACGCTCGTTAAGCAGCAGGATGTTCATGGCCGCGTACACGTTGTGGCCCGGACGGCGGCCGATCACTTCGTCCACAAATCGCAGGTGGTCATGGTACGCGCCCACAGAACCGCAGACCATGCCGTCGGCATCGCCCAGGTGCACCATCATCGCGCCGATCAAGGTCATGCGGCGGCGCATTTCCACGCGCGCCATTTCCTTGGTGATGCCGCGTCGGCACATGCGTTCCCAGTACGTCGTCCAGTACTGATGGAAGCGTTCGTCGTATTCGGGGTTGGTGACTTCAACGTCTTCACCCAGGCGCAGGCGCAGACCCAGCTTTTCGATGCGGGTCAGCAGCACGGACGGGCGTCCCACCAGAATGGGACGCGCCAGGCCTTCGTCCACCACGACCTGCACCGCGCGCAGCACGCGTTCGTCTTCACCTTCAGCGAACACGATGCGCGCCGGGCCGCCTTCGCGCACGATGCGCTTGGCGGCCGAGAACAGCGGCTTCATGAATGCGCCCGAGTGGTACACGAACTGCTGCAACTGTTCTTCGTAGGCTTCCAGGTCGGCCAGCGGACGCGTGGCCACGCCGCCTTCCATGGCCGCCTGGGCCACCGCCGGCGCGATGCGCACGATCAAACGCGGGTCGAACGGCTTGGGGATCAGGTATTCCGGGCCGAAAGAGATATCGAACGTGCCGTAGGCCGCGGCCACGACTTCGTTCTGTTCTTCCTGAGCCAGTTGGGCAATGGCGTAGACCGCCGCCTTTTCCATTTCACGCGTGATGGTGGTGGCGCCCACGTCCAGCGCGCCCCGGAAAATGTACGGGAAGCACAGAACGTTGTTGACCTGGTTCGGGTAGTCGGAACGGCCGGTGGCCATGACGACGTCATCGCGAACGGAATGCGCCAGTTCCGGCAAGATTTCCGGGGTGGGGTTGGCCAGCGCCAGAATCAGCGGGCGCGTGCCCATGGCCGCGACCATCTCGGGCTTGAGCACGCCGCCGGCGGACAGGCCCAGGAACACATCGGCGTCCTGAATCACTTCGGCCAGCTTGCGGGCATCGGTCTTTTGCGCGAAACGCGCCTTGTCCGGGTCCATGAGTTCGACACGGCCTTCGTAGACCACGCCTTCGATGTCGGTGACCCAGATGTTTTCCAGCGGCAGGCCCAGGTCCACCATCAAATCCAGGCACGCCAGGGCGGCGGCGCCCGCGCCCGAGGTCACGACCTTGACCTTCTTGATGTCCTTGCCCACGACCTTCAAGCCGTTGATGAACGCCGCCGATACCGTAATGGCGGTGCCGTGCTGGTCGTCGTGGAAAACGGGGATCTTCATGCGTTCGCGCAGCTTGCGCTCGACGGTGAAGCACTCCGGCGCCTTGATGTCTTCCAGATTGATGCCGCCGAAAGTAGCTTCCAGCCCGGCAATGATCTCGACCAGCTTGTCCGGATCGGTTTCGTTGATTTCGATGTCGAACACATCCAGGCCGGCAAACTTCTTGAACAGCACCGCCTTGCCTTCCATGACGGGCTTGGACGCCAGCGCGCCAATGTTGCCCAGGCCCAGCACGGCCGTGCCGTTGGTGATCACGCCCACCAGGTTACCGCGCGCGGTGTAGCGGTAGACGTTGGCAGGATCGGCCACGATTTCTTCACAGGCCGCCGCCACGCCCGGCGAATACGCCAACGCCAGGTCGCGTTGGTTGACGAGCGGCTTGGACGCCACCACTGAAATCTTTCCCGGGGTGGGAAACTCGTGATAGTCCAGTGCTGCCTGGCGGTCGGAGGGCGAATTCATGCGGCGGTAGCCTCGTGTGGCGAAATAAAGGGGTGACGTGAATATGGGAAAAATTCTAGGCGCGCAGACATAAGGTGTTGATTCGGATTTAATATCGTCCCATTACCTTTACCTTATGACGTGTCTATGACGGCCTTTGACCCGGATGCGGTAATCCGGAAACTGACCTCGCGGCTGAAGATGCGGCACCTGATGCTGCTGTTACAGATCGAGCAGCACGGATCGCTGACGCGCGTGGCCGAACACATGGCCACCAGCCAGCCCGCCGTGACGAACGCGCTGGCTGAACTGGAAAGCATGTTCGACGTGCCGCTGTTCGACCGTTCGGTACGCGGCATGACACCCACGCCGCTGGGCGCCGTGGTGCTGGCGCGGGCGCGCGGGCTGGTTCACGACCTGGGCCATCTGGTGCAGGAAATGGAGGCGGTGGCGGCGGGCCATGCCGCCCATCTGCACATCGGCGTCATTCCGTTTGTGTCCGGCCAGATGCTGTCGGCGGCCATTGGCCGCACCTTGCCGCAAGGCCGGCGCATCACCGCAACCATCCACGAAGGCCAGGGCCCCGCCCTGCTACGACAACTGCGCGACCACACGCTGGATGTGGTGGTGGGCTGGGCCACGCCATCGGTCGACCTGAGCAATATCGATTTTGAAGTGCTGTACCACCAGCAGCCCCGCCTGATCGCCAGCCGGCGCCTGGCGGCGCGGCTGGGGCGGTCGCGGCTGGAATGGGACCGGCTGGCCGACCTGGACTGGATTTTGGGCACGCCAGGCAGCCCCATCCGGGAACAGGTGGCGCAGATTTTCCTGCGTGCCGGGGTGGCGCCGCCGCCGCCGTCGGTGCAAAGCGATTCGTCCAAGCTGATCGGCGAAATGATTGTGGCCAGCGACCGCGCCGTGTCGATCCTGCCGGCCGATATCGCCGACGAACTGGTACGGATCGCGGGCGCGGCCATCGTGCCGTATTCGTTTGACTGGACGCTGCCGCCGATCTCGCTGTTCACACGGGCCGACGGTCTGCGGCGCAACGTGGACGCACTGTTCGCCTCGAAGCTGCGCGAGGTCTATACCAAGGGCGCGCGGCCGGGGAATTGAGCCGGGCGTTGACACGGGCGCTTGTCGACAAAATTGTCAACCAATGCAAACGTTGGGCCGTGCGCGGCCACCCCGATCCTATACTTGCGGCGCCAAGAATCATGCAGGAGGCCGCCGCTTGTTCCCCACCCCGCACTCAGACGCGCCGCGCCGCGCATTCGCCCTTGCCTTGATCGGCCTTGCCGCAACCGCCGCGCTGTCCGGCTGCAATTCGATGCTTAACGAAGGCACCGGCGCGGCAGCCGGTATCGCGGGCACGGCCATCGCCAACAAAGTCACCGACAACGCCACCGTGGCCACCGGCATCGGCCTGGGCGTACAGGCCGGCGCGAAAGCGGCCCTGGCCTACGCGCAGCGCAAGACGCGCGGCGAAGAGCAGGACGCCATCGCCACGGCCGCCGGCGCGCTGGACGTGGGCGCCGTGGGCCCGTGGCGCGTCAAACACCAGATTCCCATCGAAAGCGACGCGCAGGGGCAGGTAGCCGTCAGCCGCTTGATCGGCGGCGTGGGGCTGCAATGCAAGGAAGTCGTGTTTTCCATCGACACGCCTGCCGACAAGTCCGCCAACAAATCCGCCGACAAAACCGCCACCAAGGCCAACAACAAGGCCGAAGACGTACCCACGCGCGAGTTCTACGTCACCACCATTTGCCGCGACGGCGCGCAGTGGCGCTGGGCCAGCGCCGAGCCGGCCACGGCGCGTTGGGGGTCGTTGCAGTGATCCCGCGTGTTTGTGTATTGGCGCTGGCTGCCGGCGCCCTCTTGTCGGGCTGCCAAAGCTCGTCGATCGGCGGGGCCACGGGTGCCGTGGTCGGCACCGTCAGCGGCGCGGCCACGGCCAACCCGGTCGCGGGCTACGCCATCGGCGTGACCGTGCAGGCCGCCGTGGACGCCACGGTGAAATACGTGCTGCGCGAATGGAAGAACGACCAACAGAACGTGATGGCCAACGCGGCGGGCGACCTGCCGATCGGCCAGATCCGCCACTGGCAGATCCGGCATGCGCTGCCCGTGGGTAACGAAAACGGCGGGATCCAGGTCGTGCGCGATATCGACACGCCACTGACCCGCTGCCGCGAGGTGCTGTTCACGGTAGAACAGGAAGACGCGCCTGCCCCCGCCTACACCAGCCTGATCTGCCGCCAGCAAAACGGCCAGTGGAAATGGGCGGCGGCCGAGCCGTCGGTGGCGCGCTGGAACGGCTTGCAATAGGCTTGATCGCGCCGGGATCGGCAAGCGATACTGGGCCACCGCCACGCGCCCAACCCACCCTATCCGACCATGCCTTCCGGCCAATTCCAGATGCAGCGCAGCGTGCTTGCCGGCGTGCAGGCCGTTGCCGCGCGCAGCCTCCATGCGTTCGCGCGGCATACGCATGATCAGTTCGGTATCGGCGTGATGCGCCAGGGCGCGCAGGTGTCCCACAGCGGCCGGGGCCAGGTCACGGCCGGGCCGGGCCACGTCATTACGGTCAACCCCGGCGAAGTGCACGACGGCGCGCCCATCGGAGGCGCGCCGCGCGCCTGGCAGATGGTGTACCTGGATCCGCACGTGGTGATGGACGCCGCCGGCCACCTTGCCGAAGGCGGCAGCACGGCCGCCGCATACGAATTCGTACACCCGGCGCTCGACCAGCCCACGCTGGCCCATGACGTGTTGCGCCTGTACGCGCACGCAATCGGCAACCCCGCCCCGCTGGCTAGCGACGCGTTGCTGCTGCGCATCCTGGTGCAGGCGCAAGGGGACGGCGCGCCCGTTTTATCGGCCGACGCGCGCGTGGGCGTTCCCGCTTCCATCCGCCATGCGCAAGCCTTGATCGATGACGCGCCGGCCGCCGTGCTGTCCCTGGCCGACCTTGCCGCCACCAGCGGCCTCAGCCGTTATCAAGCGCTGCGCGCCTTTACGCGCGCCACCGGCATGACGCCGCACGCCTATCAGATGCAACGTCGGCTGCTGTTGGCGCGGCAGCTGATCCGGCGCGGCATGGCGCTGGCCGACGCCGCCGCCGCCAGCGGCTTTGCGGATCAAAGCCACATGACGCGGCTGTTTGCGCGCGCCTACGGCGTGTCGCCCGGCCATTACGCATCAGCGGCCCGCGCCGCCTGAGGCGGCGGGGAAGTTTCTTCAAGGGCGGCCGCTGCCCGATACCGCCCTGCAATTTCATTCAAGACCTCGCCCTTGCTTCCGCCCCATGCTGCGGTTTTCTTCAGCAAGGACTGCGCAATGAATGCAAGGGGCAAGTTCCAAGGCTATGGGTTTCTGGCGGCGGCGATGGTGCTGGTGGGCAGCACGGTCGTGGCCAGCAAGATCATCGGCGCCGGCATGCCGCCTTTTACCGCCACCGCCTTGCGCTTTGCCCTGGCGTTGCCGTGCTTTGCGGTGTTGATGGCAGCCACCGGCGCCCGCGTGCCGCGCCTTGGCGGGCGCGACTGGTTGCTGCTGGCCGCGCAAGCCATCGCGGGCAGCGTGGGCTACACGACACTGCTGATCGCCGGTCTGCAACACGCGTCGGCGGTGGACGGCGGCATCATCCTGGGCACGCTGCCGCTGGTGTCCGCCGGTATCGCGATGCTGCTGCTGGGCGAACGGCCCGGTAAGGCAACGTTGGGCGCAATCGCCGTGGCCGCCGCGGGCGTTGCGCTGATGGCGCGTGGCGGTGGTGACGCCGACACGCCCACGTCATGGACCGGCAACGCCTTGATTCTGGGCGCGGTGGTGTGCGAAGGGCTGTTCATCCTGCTGAACAAACGCTTGCGCGCGCCCGTGCCACCGCTGGCGCTGTCGACGGTGATGACCGGGTTTGGACTGGCGTTTTCGGCGCTGGCCAGCGTGGCCGAAGCCCCGTGGTCGCTCCCCTTTTCAAGCAGCGCGCTGATGGCGGTGGGCTACTACGCGCTAGTGCCCACGGTGGGCGGCTTTCTGCTTTGGTATGCGGGCGCGGCGCGCGTACGGGGCGCGGAAGCGGCGCTGTTCACCGCGTTGGCGCCGACAAGCGCCGTGTTGCTGGCGGCCATGGTGTTGGGCGAAACGGTGACGGCGGCGCAAGCGTTGGGCATGGGCTGCGTGCTGGCCGGCGTGCTGTGGCAGGCGGCGGCCGCGCGTCCTAGCCCCGGCTGAAGGCCAGGGCAAAATCCTCGGAAAAAATATCGGCCAGGGCATGCCGCAATGCCGCCGCGCGTTCGGTGCCGTAGGCCGCTTCAAAACGGCGCTGCGCGTCCTTCCACAAGCGTTTGGATTCGGCCAGTTTGGCGCGGCCCGCATCGGTCAGCGCGACCCGGCGGCTGCGGCCGTCGCGCTCGTCGCGCGATGTTTCCACATAGCCGTCGCGCTCCAGCGGTTTCAGGTTGTGCGCCAGCGCGGACCGGTCCAGCACCAGCGCGCGGGCCAGGTCCGTCATGGACGGCGCGCCGGCACGGGCGATATGCACCAGGATGGAATGCTGCGACACCTTCAAGCCGCACGGCGCCAGCACCGTGTCATACAACTGCGAGACGCGCCGGGTCGCCTTGCGCAAGGCGGCGCCGTTGCAGACGAGCGGGTCGGGAATCGGGCCGGGGGTTAAGCCGGAGGTCGGGCCGGGAATCGGACCGGACGTGGCGGGTTCAGCGTCGGACATGTGCGTGGCAAACGGTCGGGCAAAGTGAATCGGGCAAGCTCAATACGCTACTGCCGGGAACGGCTGGCGTCCAGCGCATTGTTGACAGATATTGGCATATGCACGTAAATTTTATCCCACCCTTTGACCCGCCGAGGTAGCGCCTTCGCAGTGTCCGTCGTGGTGTCTTTGCCGCGCCTTCCGTAGTGTCTTTGCAGCGCCGCCTTTCGCCCCGCCTTTGCCCCCTTTTGCCCCTACTCCGCCCTAGCCACCGCCCCCTTTCCGGCCGCCAACCATGTCAGCGACTCCCCCACCACGCCCTGCCAACGCGCGCTTGCAAGCGATGCTTCATGCGCCCATTGCCCCCACGCTGGCCCGCCTGGCCTGGCCCAATATCCTGATGATGTCGGCCCAGTCCGCCACCGGCTTGATCGAAACCTGGTTCCTGGCGCGGCTGGGCACATCGGTGCTGGCGGGCGTGGCGCTGGTCGTGCCGGTGCTGTTCCTGATGGGCAATATGTCGCAAGGCGCGATGGGCGGCGGCATCTCGGCCGCCGTGGCGCGAGCGTTGGGCGCAGGGCGCCAGGAAGAGGCCAACCAGTTGGTGCTGCACGCCGTTGTGCTCAATGCGCTGCTGGGCCTGCTGTTCTGTGTACTGCTGTTGGCCTTCGGCCCGCAACTGTATCGCGCACTGGGCGCGCAGGGCGACGCGCTGGACGCGGCGCTGGCGTATTCCAACGTCATCTTCGGCGGCATCATCCTGATGTGGTTGATGAACGCCTTCGCCAGCGTCATACGCGGCACCGGCAACATGCTGGTGCCCGGCGCGGTGATCTGCGGCGGGGCGCTGTTGCTGGTGCCCTTGTCGCCCTGCCTGATCTTCGGTTGGGGGCCGTTTCCCGCGCTGGGCGTGGCCGGCGGCGGCTGGGCGCTGGTCATCTACTACGGCGTGGGCGCGCTGATCCTGGGCCTCTACTGCGCCAGCGGCCGCAACCCGGCGCGGCTGGTCCTCAGCCGACTGCACCTGTCCCTGATGCGCAGCATTCTTAACGTGGGCGCGCTGGCCACGCTGAACCCGTTGCTGACAAACGCCCAGGTAGCGCTGATTGCCGCGTTGGTTGGCGCCTATGCCGGCACGGCGGCGGTGGCCGGCTACGGCATTGCCGTGCGGCTGGAATACCTGTTGATGCCCATCGCGTTCGGGCTGGGCGCGCCCATGGTGGCGATGGTGGCGTCCAACATCGGCGCGGGCCAGCCCGAGCGCGCCGTGCGCATCGCCTTGACCGGCGGCGCGATGGCCTTCGTGCTGGCCGAATCCATCGGCCTGGCAGCAGCGTTTTTTCCGGAAGCCTGGCTGCGATTGTTCGGCGCCGAGGACCACATGCTGCAAGCCGGCGCCCTTTACCTGCAAACGGTCGGGCCGGTGTATGGATTCTTTGCCTTGGGGTTTTCGATGTACTTCGCCTCGCAGGGCGCGGGCCGTTTGAAGTGGCCGCTATTGGCCGGCTGCCTGCGCCTGGTCACCGCCGTGGGCGCGGGCGGCATCGCCCTGCACCTGACCGGATCACTGATGGTTTTCTTTCTGGTGGCGGCCGTGGCAATGTGCCTGTACGGGCTGATCATCCTGGTCGCAATCGCGTCCGGCTCGTGGTTTCAGCGCTGCCATCTGTCTAAGGCCAGGCCGCTGCCGGGGTCTTGACGGGCGCGTCGCGCAACGCGCAGGCCACCAGCGCATCCGCGTATGCGGGCAGCGCGTCGCGCACGCACAGCACCAGATCGCGCGTGGCCCAATCGTCAGTCAGCGCTACGCGCTGCACGCCGGCCGCCCTGCCCAGGCGCACGGCCGCGGCACGCGGCACAATCGCAACGCCCACGCCCTGCCCCACCATTTTGCACACGTCATCAAAGCCGCGCAGGCGCACGCGGTATGACAGCATCTTGCCGCCACGGCGCGCATGATGCGCCAGGTGTTCTTGCAGTGCGCTGCCCTCAATCAGCCCCACGAAATCCTCGTCAGCCGCCTCGGCCAGCGCGACCGATCGCCGACCCGCCAGTGCATGCCCGCGCGGCACCACCAGGGTCAGCGGATCATGGCGAAAGACGCGCGTGTGCAGGCCGTGCAAGTCAGCCGAATCGGCCAGCACGCCCATGTCGCAGGCGCCCGCGCGCAGCGCATCGGCAATTTCCACGCTGGTGCGTTCTTGCAGGTCTACCGACACACGCGGATGGTCGCGCAGAAAATCGCCCAGCACTGGCGGCAGGTGTTCCGTAAGCGCCGTGGTGTTGCACAGCATGCGCACGTGCCCTTTCAGGCCCTGGCCGTAGTGGTCCAGTTCACCGCGCATGCAATCGATTTGCCCCAGCACGAGACGGGCGTGATGCGCCAGCGTGCGCCCGGCGGGCGTGGACTCGACCCCGCGATGCACGCGCAGCAACAGGGCGACGCCCAGCGTATTTTCCATGCCACGAATGCGTTCGCTGGCCGATGCCAGCGTCATATGCGTACGCTGCGCGCCGGCGGTAATGGAGCCGGTTTCGTACACGTTGAGGAATAGACGAAGGTCGGTCAGGTCAAATCGCATCCGGGCAGCGTAGCACGCGCTGGCTATGGCGTGACCATAGGCAAGCTACGCGATTTCCCGATCGCGTAGCGGTGCGTCGCGGCGCAGAATCAAAGTCCTTATATCCCCATTACGCTGCCCTTAAGCTGGCCCTTTCGAGCTCGCCCTTTCAAGCTCGCCCTTTCAAGCTCGCCCTTTCAAGCTGCCCCTTTCAAGCTGCCCCTTTCAAGCTGCCCCTTTCAAGCTGCCCCTTTCAAGCTGCCCCTTTCAAGCCGCCCCTTTCAAGCCGCCCCACTCACGCTGCCCTGACCCCGCCCCGACACTGCTCCGACGTTTCCTTTATGCCACCTTTACTCGGCCCTTATCCCCATGCTGACCGTCGCACCATGACTTTTGCGCCTATCAACCGCCTCGATCAAGCGCCCCTGCGCGCGCGTTTCTTTCTGGCCGATCCGACCCCGCGCGTCAGGGCCAGCCATAGGCTGGACGGCAATGGAGCAACGCCATGACCCCCGCCGACCTGGTGCCCGGAGGCACCCCGGCGATGCTGGCCGCCGTCATCGCGGTGTTCGTGCTGGCGGGCGTGGTGAAGGGCGTGGTGGGCCTGGGCTTGCCCACGATTTCGATGGCGATGCTGGCGTTGGTGATGGCGCCGGCGCAGGCGGCCGCCTTGTTGATCGTGCCCTCGCTGGTCACCAATCTCTGGCAAGCGCGCCCCTGGTCCACACTGCCGCACACCTTGCGCCGCGTTGGCGCCATGCAGGCCGGCATCTGCGTGGGCACGGTGGCCGGCGCGCTGTGGCTGGGCGTGCCCAGCGGGCAGTGGGCCGGCGTCGCCCTGGGACTGGCGCTGATCGCCTATGCGGCGTGGGGCCTGTTCGGCTTGCCCCCCAGCGTGCCACGCCGCCACGAGCACGCGCTGGGCGCGCTGGTCGGCGCGGTTACCGGCGTCATCACCGCCGCCACCGGTGTGTTCGTCATCCCCGCCGTGCCGTTCCTGCAAGCATTGAACCCGGGCAAGGACGGGCTGATCCAGGCCATGGGAATCTCGTTCACGGTGTCCACCGTGGCGCTGGCGCTGGGCCTGTGGATCAACGGCGGCTACAGCCCCCAGGCGGCCGGGTCGTCAGTGATGATGCTGTTGCCCGCGCTGGCGGGCATGGCGCTGGGGCAATGGCTGCGCAACAAGCTGTCGGCTCGGATGTTCAAGCTGTGCTTCATGATCAGCCTTGCCCTGCTGGGCGCCTGGCAGGTTGCGCGCGGCTGGGCGGGATGACGGGTACGCGAACGGGCAGGCACGGGCAATCAAGCCCGCTTTTCAGCCGCGGCCCTCATGCGGCCAGACGCCGTTCGTCGACAAAGCCGATGGACACCGACATTTCGCGCCATCGCGCCAATTCCTGCTGCACTGACTGGATCTTGCCGCGCGCCTGATCGAAGGCGTCGCGGCCCAGAAACAGGTGTAGCGGCGCGTATTGCGCGTGGGCCGCCTGGATCAGCGCCTGCGCGGCCTTGGCCACGTCGCCGCCATCTTGCGCGTGCGCCCCGCGCGCGGCGCGTTCCGGCGAACCGCCGCCGTCTTGCGGCGAACCCGCCCGCATCGCGCCCGGGTACACCAGCGACACGCGCACGCCCCACCCAGCCGCCTCGGCGGCCAGCGCTTCGGTCAGGCCACATACGGCGAACTTCGCCGCGCTGTATGCCCCCCATTCGGCATGCCCACCATCAAAGCCCAGGATCGACGACACGTTGATGATGTGGCCACCCGCCTGCGCCCGCATGCGCGGCAACACGGCGCGTATCACGTTCAGCGTGCCGAAGACGTTGATGTCGAACGCGGCTCGCACCTGCGCGTCGGACAGCTCGGCAAGCGATCCCGGGCAGGCAGCCCGCGCGTTGTTCACCACCACATCAACGCGGCCAAACGCGGCCACCGTCGCGTCCACCGCGCGGCGCACATTGCGATCGTTGGCCAGGTCCACCGTCAACGGCAGGAACTGGCCCTCAAGCTTGGCCCCGACCGCATCCAACAACGCATCGCCATCGCGCGACGTCGCCGCCACCTTGTGACCTTGGGCCAGCAGCATCTTCACCAACACCAGGCCCAAGCCCGTGGATGCGCCCGTCACCAGCCAGATTTTTTCGGAGTTCATGCGATTTTCTTCCCTTGCTTGCGTGCTTGCTTGCGTGCTTGCGGCGCCCGGCAAGATGCCTGGCGGCCGGCTCTGTTCGCCGCGCTTTCCGTAAAAAGCACCGCCGCTGAGCCTGGAAAGAATGTTAGAAATCGAGCGCCTCTGCGTACAGGCTTGTTCTTGCGTGAAACCTGCCTATTTCTACGTTGATGGTCCGTGCGGCTGCGCCGGACGGGGTTGCGCCCTGCGGTGTCGCCCTTCCCCCGCCGCGCCCGACTTGCCGCGCCCGCGATGGCCCTGGGATGGCCCCGTCTGGGCACCCCGACGCGGAATGTCGGATAATTCGGGTGTTTCCCGCCGCTGCATGCGGCGGATTTTTGTGGGCGCGCGTCGCCCGCCAGCATTCGGAGTCAACTATGCATCGCGGTATTCAGGCGATTGAACAATTCATGGAATCCATCGGCCTGACCTGGCGCCCCGGCTCGACCGAAAGCGCCGAGCTGCGCGTCAGCTACCGCATCGGCAACACGCGCCCCCTGGGCATCGACCGCACGCTGGTTGAATTCCATTGCGACGCCAAGCGCCCCAAGGTCTGGGTGCCCGAGTTCTCGCGCACCAGCTTTCACCAGTGGTTTGAAGTGCCGTTTCAGGAATTCGAGTTCACCCCCGGCGGCTCGATGCTGAAGATCAAGGCCCCCGCCCGCGGCAACGCGCCCCCGTACAGCGTGGGTATCAAGCCGCTGGCTTGATGGCATAACGTCCCTGCCTGCGGTAAGCGGCCAGGCTAGCGGGCCAGATTTGACTCGACCGGGTCAAATCTGGCCCGTTTTTATTGTGGACCTTCTTGCGTGTCTACCGCGATTGGGCTGTCAGGTACCGCAGCGACCTTGCCAGCCCAAAAGGGAAGCGGTGGGCGCCATTGTGGGCGCCCGCAAAAATCCTCTGGTTGGTCTTGATAGGGTTCCCAGACAGCCTCGCCGAGTTCATCGAATACAACGTGCCGTACACCTCGTTTCCCAAAGAGATCGACGAGCTCTGCGGCTTTGTCGACCCTGTCAAACCCGCTTGTACATGATCGTTGTCGCGTCCAGCTTGCCCGGATCGTGTGGGTCGCGGCTGAAGCCGGGGATCTGGCCTACCGTGACGTAGCCCAACGATGCGTATAGCGGTTCGGCGCTGTCGCCGCTGCGGGTGTCCAGGGTGAGCAAGGTGCGGCCCAGGTGGATGGCATGGGCTTCGGCGGTACGCATCAGGTCGCGGGCGATACCGCGGCGGCGGAAGTCGGGGTGGACCAGCAGTTTTCGGATCTCGGCGCGATGGGGTTGGTTGGGCGGGGTGTCGGTGTCCAGTTGCACCGACCCGGCGATACGGCCGTTCTGGCGTGCCACCCACAGCGACAGACGGCCGGCTTCTACCGCCGGCAGCACCTTGCTGCGCCAGAATGCCTGTGCGTCGTCGGGGGAATACGGCAGGACGAAGCTGACGCTGGCGCCGCCGTGCACACAGGCATGCAGCACGCTGCCCAGCTCGTTCAGGCAGGCGCGGGCGGCGTCAGCCGTCAACAAGGTTACGTCGGTATTGGCGCGGTGTAGTGTCATGGGTGTCATGGATGTCATGGGTGTCATGGGTGTCATGGACTTCATGGCGGGCTCAGACGATGAACAACAGGTAGCGGGCGCCACATTGCGGCGGGGTCACGAACAGGCTGGCGCCGAACAGCTGGTAGCGCAGGCAGTCGCCCGGCGCCAACGCGTACGTTTGCCCGTCCACGGTGATGGCCAGTTCGCCCTCAAGCATCAACAGGTGATGCTCCAGGCCAGGCCGGGGCGATTGGTCGTAGGCAATGCGGGCGCCGGGCGCCAGTTCGCAGGCCAGCACTTCGCCGGCCAGTTGCTGCGCGGGCGGGGACACCGAGCGCCGGCGAAAGCCCGCGCTGTCGTCTACCCACACGGCTTGAGCGCTTTCTGGGACGAGCGGCGCGAAGTCGTCTTCCACCATCATCATCAGGCGCGACATGGTCATGCCGTGCGCGGCGCACAGCTTGCCCAACACCGAGGCCGTGGGGCTGACCTCGGCGTTTTCCAGGCGGGACAATGTGGCGCGGCTGACGCCCGCCAGACCGGCAAGCTCGTCCAGCGACCAGCCGCGTTCCTGCCTTAGCGCGCGCAGCCGGTGGGCGATGCGGCGGTCCAGATCCAAGTCGTTGATCGCGTTTTCCATATCTGGGAATTTATCTCAGATGCGGAAATCGCACAAGAATCTGGCGGGAAAAGAATTTTCGGCACAATACGGCATGCTTTTGGCCAGAACCCTACTCATGTCCCTCCTTTGCCTTTCGTTTCTGGGTGGTTGCAGCCTGCCCCCGCTGGACAAGCGCCACGAATCACAGGCGCTGACGCCCGACGACGCGGCGGCAACCGCGCTGGGCCGTGGCATCACGCCGCTGGCCGCCGCGCACCCTGGCAAGTCGGGCATCCACCCCTTGGGCGATGCGCATGACGCTTTTGCCGCCCGGATGATGCTGGCCCGCGCCGCCGAGCGCAGCCTGGATGTGCAGTACTACATCTGGCACAACGACATGACGGGCACCATGTTGCTGGAAGCGCTGCACGCCGCCGCCGACCGGGGCGTGCGCGTGCGCCTGCTGCTGGACGACAACGGCACGGCAGGGCTGGACAAAGTGCTGGCCGCGCTGGATGCCCACCCCATGATCGAGGTGCGGCTGTACAACCCGTTTGTGTTGCGGTGGCCCAAGCCACTGGGCTACGTCACGGATTTCAGCCGCCTGAACCGGCGCATGCACAACAAGTCTTTCACCGCCGACAACCAGGCCACCATCATCGGCGGGCGCAACATCGGCGACGAGTACTTTGCCGCCACCAGCGGCGTGCTGTTCACAGACCTGGACGTGTTGGCGATCGGCGCGGCCGTGAACGATGTGTCCACGGATTTTGACCGCTACTGGAGCAGCGATTCGGCTTACCCGGTTGACCGGATACTGAAACCGGCCGGCCCGGGCGAACTGGACGCGCTGGAAGAGCAGGCAGCCAAAGTCGAGGGCTCGCCCGAGGCGGCGGCATACGCGCGCGCCATGAAGCGGCTGCCTTTCATCCGGCAGCTGCTGGCCGGCGAGCTGACGCTGGAATGGGCCGATACGCGCATGGTCAGCGACGACCCGCGCAAGACGCTGGGCACCGCGCCACCCGAGGCCATGCTGCCGCATCAGCTGCACGAAATCATCGGCGCGCCCACGCAGGATCTGTATTTGGTGTCGCCCTATTTTGTGCCCACCGCCCGTGGCACCGAGGCATTTGGAAAGCTGGCGCAAAGCGGGGTCAAGGTCCAGGTGCTGACCAACGCGCTGGAAGCCACCGACGTGGCGGTGGTGCATTCCGGCTATGCCAGGCGCCGCAAGGACTTGCTGGCCAGTGGTGTGGAACTGTTCGAGATGAAGCGGCAGGCGCGCGGCGCGGATCGCAACAAAAGCATGGGACCCTTTGGCAGTTCGGGTTCCAGCTTGCATGCCAAGACCTTTGCCGTGGATGGCCGGCGCGTGTTCGTCGGATCGTTCAACTTCGATCCGCGATCCGCCACCTTGAACACCGAGCTGGGCTTTGTCATCGACAGCCCCACGCTCGCGACCGGCATCGCCAACGCCTTCCAGCAAGAGGTTCCCAAGCTGGCCTACCGTGTATGCCTGGACGAGCAGGGCAACCTGATCTGGGAAGAACAGCGCGATGGCAAGACGGTGCGCCACGATACCGAGCCCGGCACGTCGGCGTGGAAGCGGTTCTCGGTATGGTTCGTTTCCCTGCTGCCGCTGGAATCGCTACTGTGACGGGTGACTTGCGGCGGCGATCCGTGGCTGTAGCCCCCGGCCTTTGCCCGCTGCCTCTGCCCGCTGCCTTAGCCCGCTGCCTTAGCCCGCTGCCTTTGCCCGCCGCCGCCGGCCCGCTGCCGTGGCACGCGGCAGTGGTACGTCTTGAGACGCGCTGCTATAACGTTCGTAATGTTCCATTTGCCGAGCTTATCGCCATCGCAACAAGCGGAGTTCGGCGCGACCCCTGCCGGACGTAGATTCACCGTTTTGTTTCATCGCACTTGCCGATCGCCATGGATGCCCCGCCCCGCCCCGCGTTGCCCGATTTTGACTGGACCGCCATCACGCAATCATTGGACGCGCACGGCAACGCCATCGTCCCCCGCCTGTTGACGCCCGCGCAATGCGACGAATTCGCAGGCGGGTACGACGAGCCCGATCGTTACCGCAGCCGCATTGTGATGGCGCGGCATGGCTTCGGGCGCGGCGAATACAAGTATTTTTCCTACCCATTGCCGCCCTTGCTGCATGACCTGCGCACGGCGCTGTATCCGCGCCTGGCCCCCATTGCCAACCGCTGGAACCGGCAGCTGGGCATTTCAGTGCAATACCCGAACGAGCACGCCGCCTTCCTGCAACGTTGCCACGACGCCGGCCAGTGCCGCCCCACGCCGTTGATCCTGCGATACGGCCCGGGCGACTACAACTGTCTGCATCAGGACTTGTATGGCGAACACGTGTTCCCCCTGCAAGTGGCCATCTTGCTGTCGCGTCCCGGCCATGACTTCACCGGCGGAGAGTTTGTCATGCAGGAAACCAGCAGCCGCGAACAACGCGTCGACGTGCTGCCGTTGCAACAGGGCGATGCGCTGATCTTCACCGTTAACCTGCGCCCCGTGCCAGGCGCGCGCGGCTGGCGCAAGACGGCGATGCGGCACGGCGTCAGTGCGCTGCACACAGGCCTGCGCCACACGCTGGGCGTGATCTTTCATGACGCGCAATAGGCTGCCCGCCGAACGGCCCCCCGCAAAATAGGCTCCCTGCAAAATAGGCTCCCCGCACAATAGGCCGCCGCACGATGGGCCGCCACACAATGGGCCGCCACACATTAGTCCCCGCCATGACCCTGAACCTGTTCGACGACGAAGACATTGCGCAGCACGGCCGTGACCAGATCGGCCCACAGTCCTTTGTGCTGCGCGGCTTTGCGCTGGCGGACACCGACGCGCTGCTGCAAGGCGTGGACACCGTGACCGCGCAATCGCCCTTTCGTCACATGCGCACGCCGGGCGGCTACACCATGTCGGTGGCGCTGACCAATTGCGGCGAATGGGGGTGGACGACGGATGCGCACGGGTACCGCTACACGCGCATCGATCCGCTGTCCGGCCAGCCCTGGCCGGCGCTGCCCGCCGCCTTTCTGCGACTGGCACAAGCCGCCGCCCGGGAAGCCGGCTTTCCCGGTTTCACGCCGGACGCCTGCCTGGTTAACCGCTACGAACCGGGGTCTCGCTTGTCCTTGCACCAGGACAAGAACGAACGCGATTTCGACGCGCCGATCGTGTCGGTGTCGCTGGGCATGCCCGCGCTGTTCCTGTTCGGTGGCGACGACCGCGCCGACAAAGCGGCGCGCGTGCCCTTGTTTCATGGCGACGTGGTGGTCTGGGGCGGCGTGGACCGCCTGCGCCATCACGGCGTGATGCCGATGAAGGAAGCGCCGCATCCCCGGCTGGGCAGCCAACGCATCAACTTCACGCTGCGCAAGGCAGGCTGACATAGGAGCCTGCAATACGAGGCTGCAATAGGAGGCTGCAATAGGAGGCTGAAATCGGGAGCTGAAATCGGGGTCTGACATCAAGCCTGACATCGAGACTGACATCGGGGCCGACACTAGGGTTGACCGCGTCTGGCCGTGCACGAATGGCCGCCCTACACTTTCGCACCCCTGCCCGCGCCCGCGTCGGGCGCACTTCGCCCCCGCCCTATTGCGCCCCTTGCGCTTATGCCGCCGACAATCATGCGTACCCGCCTTCGCCCGCTACTTGCCCGCCTGCTATCACCCCGCCTGCTATCGCCCCGCCTGCCCTTTGCCGGCCTGTGCCTGGCCGGCGCGGCGCTGTCCCTGCCCGCGCCGGCCGCCGAGCCGCCCGCGCTGCTGGTCAATTCGCTGGACATGAGCTTCGTGGCCATACCCGCCGGCACGTTCCAGATGGGCAGCGACGAATCGGCCGAGACGCTGTCCCGCGACTACCCCCAATATCCTGAAGACCGTTTCACTCAACTGTTTGACGAGGCGCCGGTGCACACGGTGCGCATCACCCGGCCCTTCTATCTGGAACGCACCGAGGTCACGGTCGGCCAGTTCAAGCGCTTTATCGAGGCGTCCGGCTACGTGCCCGAGTCCGAGGCGGACGGCACGGGAGGCTATGGCTACAACGCCGCGTATGACCCTGACAAATCCGAACGCGGCGACGCCTTCGAAGGGCGCGACCGCCGCTATTCCTGGCGCAACCCCGGCTTTGCGCAGACCGACGACCACCCGGTTGTGAACATCAGCTGGAACGACGCCACCGCCCTGGCGCGCTGGCTGACCCAGCAGGAAGGCCACGTCTACCGCCTGCCCACCGAAGCCGAATGGGAATATGCCTGCCGCGCCGGCACCCGCACGCGCTATCAGAATGGCGACGACCCGGCTGGCATGGCCGACGCGGGCAACGGTTTTGATGCCGACACCGCGCCCCTGTGGCCAAAATGGCACGCATTTGCCACCCCGCGCCACGACGGCAACACCTTTACCGCGCCGGTGGCCAGCTACGCGCCCAACGCCTTCGGCCTGTACGACATGCACGGCAACGCCTGGGAATGGGTGTCGGACTGGTATGGCGAAGACTATTACGCGCAGTCGCCCACCGACGACCCCACCGGCCCGGCCAGCGGCAACGTACGGGTGCGCCGGGGGGGGTCCTGGCATACCTGGGCGCTGTACACGCGTTCGTCCTATCGCAACTGGAATACGCAGGAAACGCGCTACCCGCTGGTCGGCCTGCGCTTGGTGCGCGAGGCCGATTAAAGGAAAAAGGGGCCTGGGCGGGTTAGCATAGCCGCACGCTTAACCTCAAAGAGAGTCCTGACATGCATTCGCTGGGCCGTCTCGTCCTTCTCGTGAACGACTACGACACCGCCATTTCCTTCTATCAAGACAAGCTGGGCATGGAGGTATTCGCAGATATGCCCGTGGGCCAGCAGCGCTATGTGCACCTGCGCCTGCCCGCCCAACCGGCGGTGGGTGTCTGGCTGCTGCAAGCGCTGACGCAGGCGCAACGCGACCGCGTCGGCGACCAGACCGGGGGCCAGCCGGTGGGCGTGTTCTACACCGACGACGTCATGCGCGACCACGGCAGCTTTGTCGCGCGCGGCGTGCGCTTCACCAAAGAGCCCGTCCATGACGACACCACCGTCTACGCCCACTTCATCGACCTGTACGGCAACGAGTTCGTACTGGTCCAGGTGAAGGCGTAACCCCCCTGACCTAGCCATTACGCTAGCCCAGCCTTAACCCCAAGGCAGGCCGCCATGACCCGCGCCACACCGACTCAGGACTGGATCCTTCGCGCCGCCGACACCGGCCACGTGGAGCGCATCGAAGCCTACTTCGGGGGTCATGGTTACGACATGCACCGCCACGACACCTACGCCATCGGCCGTACGCTGGCGGGCGTGCAGAGCTTTAACTACCGCCGCGCCGTTCGGCACAGCCTGCCCGGCGGCACCATCGTGCTGCACCCCGACGAAGCGCATGACGGCCAGGCGGGCACCGAGGCCGGCTTTCATTACCGCATGCTTTATGTCGAGCCCGCGCTGATCCAGCAGATTCTGGGCGGGCGGCCCTTGCCGTTCATCCCGGGCGGCATCTCGGCCGACGCCCGGCTGTACGGCGCCAGCGGCGCGCTGCTGCAAGACACGCACGCGGCGCTTGACCCCTTGCAGGAAGACGACGCGTTATACGACCTGGCGCATGCACTGTGCGCCGCCGCGGGCAGGCCGCGCGGCCGCCGCTGCGCCGACTACGTCGCCACCGAGCGCGCGCGCCAGTACATCCACGCGTCGCTGGACACCACGATCACGCTGGACGCGCTGGCCCAGGCCGCGGGCAAAGACCGCTGGAGCCTGTCGCGCGATTTTCGGGCCCTGTTCGGCACCAGCCCCTACCGCTATGTCATGCTGCGCCGGCTGGATTTGGCGCGCCGCCTGATCGCGGCCGGTGCGTCGTTGGCCGACGCCTCGGCCGGCGCCGGCTTTACCGACCAAAGCCACCTGACACGCCGCCATGCGCAGACCTACGGCATGACGCCCGACCGTTGGCGCCGCATGCTGCACCGCTAGTGCGCGCGGCGGCCAAAGAAAATTACAACAGCCGGCAACGGCCCCGGAACCCTCCCACCCACCTGCAAAACCTGCAAGAACGTACAAGACGCCAAGCCGGCCCACGCCCTAAGCTTGCGGGGTCATCATTTATCCAGGCTTTCAAAATGCCCCCCATTTCCGCCATCAACATTGCCGGCAAGCTGGCCCTGTTCAACGAACACTGGCGCCCCAAGGTCATCGCGCAGATGAACGACTACCAGTTCAAGGTGGTCAAGGTGCAAGGCGAATTCGTCTGGCACAGCCATGCCGACACCGACGAAACCTTTATCGTGATCAGCGGCCGCCTGCGCATCGACCTGCGCGACGGGCAGACCGACCTGGGCCACATCGACCTGGGGCCGGGCGACATGACCGTCATCCCCAAAGGCGTGGAGCACAAACCCCGCGCCATCCAGGAAACGCACCTGATGCTGGTGGAACCCTGTGGCGTACCCAATACCGGCGACCAGGGCGGCGCGCGCAGCGCGCCCAACGACGTCTGGATCTGACGGCTCCGGTTCTGCTACCGTGAATCGCATCCAGGAGAACACCATGCCTAAAGTCATACTCGTTACCGGCGGCAGCCGGGGTATCGGCGCCGCCATCGCCAAGCTGGCCGCGCGCCGGGGTTACGCGGTGGGCATCAATTACCGCACCCATTCCGACGCCGCCGACGCCGTGGTGGCCGACATCCAGCAAGACGGCGGCACCGCGCTGGCCATCCAGGCCGACGTGTCGCAAGAGGACGATGTGCTGCATATGTTCCGCACGCTGGACGAGCGCCTGGGCCGCATCGATGCGCTGGTCAACAATGCGGGCATTCTGGAAACGCAGATGCGGCTGGACGAAATGGAAGCCGACCGCCTGCTGCGCGTGCTGTCCACCAACGTCATCGGCGCTTTTCTGTGTGCGCGCGAAGCCGTGCGCCGGATGTCGACGCGGCATGGCGGCCAGGGCGGCGCCATCGTCAACGTGTCGTCGGCCGCCGCGCGCCTGGGCTCGCCCAATGAATACGTGGACTACGCGGCATCCAAGGGCGCGCTGGACACGATGACCATCGGCCTGTCCAAGGAAGTGGCGCCCGAAGGCATCCGCGTCAATGGCGTGCGCCCGGGCACCATCTACACCGACATGCACGCCAGCGGCGGCGAACCCGGCCGAGTCGACCGCCTGAAAAGCGTCATCCCGCTACGGCGCGGCGGCTCGGTGGAAGAAGTGGCCGGCGCGGTCATGTGGCTGTGTTCCGAAGAAGCCGGCTACACCAGCGGCTCGTTCATCGACGTGTCCGGCGGCAACTGAACGCCGTTGTTCAGCCGTTGCGCGCCGGCTTGTCGTCGGTGGCGATCAGGCCGTTTTTTTCCTTGCGCTCTGAGATACGGGCCTCGACGCGGCGCAGCACGGCCAGGACGAATAGCGCCAGCAAGGTGCTGACCAGCGCCGTGGCCTCGCGCCCCAT
Source organism: Achromobacter semiaridum (assembly GCF_053543755.1). Classification (NCBI taxonomy): domain Bacteria; kingdom Pseudomonadati; phylum Pseudomonadota; class Betaproteobacteria; order Burkholderiales; family Alcaligenaceae; genus Achromobacter; species Achromobacter semiaridum. Next base: position 53,688 of record NZ_JBLVOL010000021.1, read on the forward strand.
GCCCGCCGCCACGCCAATGGCCGCCGTCATCCAGATGCTGGCCGATGTGGTCAGCCCATGGATCTCGCGTTCATCGCTGAGCTTGATGATGGCGCCCGCGCCCAGAAAGCCGATGCCGGCGATCACGCCTTGCAGCACCCGGCTGATGTCGCCCACTTCCATGCCGCCTTGCAAGGGCACCAGCACGAAGATTGCCGCGCCCAGCGCCACCAGCATGTGCGTGCGCAGGCCGGCCGCCTTGCCGCTGCGTTCGCGCTCATAGCCCAGCAGCCCGCCCAGGAACACCGCCATCCCCAGGCGCAGCACAATGCGCGTGGCTTCACCGACGTCGGGAATATCCGCGAATTCGCTGCGTACCGTAGACCAGATTTCCAGCCAGACCTGCGCCATCTTTCGCTTCCTGCAAGACAAGGGTGAAGCAGCATAGCAGGCACGCCGGTGCCCGCGCCATGCTGCGTTTCCTTACTGGTTTGGACCGCGCAACTGGTTTACAACGATGGCGTGCGCCGCATGTGCGGGCGCGAATTCACAGGAGGCAGACATGGACTTGCAGCTGGCCGGAAAACGCGTGCTGATCACGGGCGCATCGAAGGGTATCGGGCTGGCGTGCGCCGTGGCGTTCGCGCGCGAAGGCGCGGACCCGATCCTGGTGGCGCGCGACGATGCCGCGCTGCATGCGGCCACCGCGTCCATCCGCGAACACACGGGCTGCGCGGCCCAGGCCGTGACGCTGGACCTGGCACAGCCCGGCGCGGCGGAACGGCTGGCGCAAGACACCGGCCCCATCGACATCCTGGTGAACAACGCCGGCGCCGTGCCCGGCGGCGCGCTGGATCAGGTGCAGGACGAACGCTGGCGCGCGGGCTGGGAATTGAAGGTGCATGGCTACATCAGCCTGGCGCGCTGCTATTACCCGCACATGCGCGAAGCGGGCGCGGGCGTCATCGCCAACATCATCGGCATGGCGGGCGCCGCGCCGCGCGCCGACTACATCTGCGGCGCGGCGGCCAATGCGTCGCTGATCGCCTTTACCCGCGCGTTGGGCGGTGAAGCGCCACGCCACGGGGTGCGGGTCTTTGGCGTGAACCCGTCGCGCACGCGGACCGACCGCGTGCTGACCCTGGCGCGGCAACGCGCGCAAGCCCGTTGGGGCGACCAGGAACGGTGGCAGGAAACGCTGTCGGATCTGCCGTTCAACCGGCTGATGGAGCCCGCCGAAGTGGCCGACATGATCGTTTTCGGCGCATCACCGCGCGCGGGCTACCTGAGCGGGACCGTCATCGACCTGGACGGCGGCGAGCAATACGCGAATTACGGGAAATAGCCGGCGCGGGCAAGATCGCGGCAAGCCCGATCAGCGCGCCCCGGCCTGCCAGCCGGCCAGCAGCGCGGGCAGCTGGTTCATGTCGGTGAACACGTGGGCCACGCCCACATTGCGTAGCGCCTCGGCGCCGCTGTGGCCGTTGGCGTCGGGGCTGTAGCCGAACACCGTGGCGCCCGCGGCCACGCCGGCGGTGGCGCCGGTGACCGTGTCTTCCACAATGGCGCAGCGCTTGGGGTCTACGCCCAGCGCCTGGGCGGCGGCCAGGTAGACGTCGGGAAACGGCTTGCTGCGCGGCATTTCGTGGCCGCTGAAAACGCGTCCGTCAAAGCAGTCAGCAATGCCCACCTTGACCAGTTGCAGCTCAACCTTGCGGCGGTCGGCGCCGGACGCCACGGCGATGCGGCCGTCCAGCGTGCGGTGCAAGGCGCGCACGGCGTCGGGCGCGCCGGGAATTTCAAGCAGGTCGCGGTCCAGCGCGGCGTTGCGGCGCTGGCGGAAATCGTCGAACCATTCCGGCCCCAGCTTGGCGCCGGTGCGCGCTTCAATCAGCGGCAGCTCGTCCTTGACGGCCTTCCCGGTGAAGATCTGCATGGCTTCTTCGTGGGTGATGTCCCAGCCCAGCTCGTTCAACATCTGGGTCAGCACATGGCTGGTGATGGGTTCGGAATCGACCAGCACGCCGTCACAGTCGAACAACACGGCGTCAAAGGGAAAATCAGTCATTGCGGGCGGGATTGGGGCGGTTCATGAAGCGGGTAAGCATACTGCATGGTCTGCAAAGCAAACTTCGGCAGCAAACGTCGATAGCAAAGTTCGGAGTGACGCCGGCCGGCGCGCAAGCCTATGCTGAGCCACGCACAAAACGCCCGCCACGCCACGATGCCCGACCCGACACCACCAGAACGCTCCACCGACGCCCGGCCCGACATCCGACCTGATAGCCGGCAAGCCTTGCACCGCCCCCTGGACCACACGGACTGGGGCCAGGTATTCCGGGACCTGGACGCGCAAGGCTGGGCGCTGTTGCCTGGCTTGTTTGCGCCGGACGCCGCGCGTCGGCTGGGCGGCGCCACAGTGCCCCCCGCGCTGGCTGCCATGCGGCCGGTGCTGTACCGGCATCTGCTGCCGATTGCGCGCGCGTGGGAAGCCGCCTTGCAGCTGCCCGATGTCGAGCCCAACGTCCCCCCCGACGCTTACCCCGACGACTTCGCGGCCTGGGCGCAGCGCAATCGCGACGCCGGCCAGACCCGCCCGCTGTCCGCCATCCGCACGCTGAGGGAAGGCGACTATCAAGCCTTGATGCATCACGACAACGGGCAAGCCGTGTTCGGGCTGCAACTGGTGGCGCTATTGTCCGAGCCCGATGTGGATTTCACAGGCGGGGAATTCGTCATGACCGAGCAGCGCCCGCGCATGCAGTCGCGCCCCATGGTGCTGCCCCTGGCGTTGGGCGACGCGGCGGTAATCGCGGTGTCGCACCGGCCGGTGCAAGGCGCGCAGGGCATCTACCGCGTAACCGCCCGGCACGCCATCGGCCGGGTGCGGTCGGGGCGACGCGTGGGCTTGGAGCTGCTGCTGCACGACGGGTGCTAGTTGTCCGCCGTGATATTGCCGTCGGCCACCACCTTGGCGAACACCGTCGTCTGCGCCTTGATGAAGGCGCGGAATTCGTCCTGGCTCATGGGCTGGACCTCGCCGCCCAGGTCGCGGATGCTGGCCACGAATTTCTCGTCGCGCAGGCTGCGATCAATGGCGGCGGCCAGCTTCTGCTGCACGTCCGGCGGGGTGCCCGCCGCCACGAAAACGCCGAACCAGTTTTCCAGCGCATAGTCCTTCAACGACGGCGTTTCAGCCACGGCCGGGATGTCCGGCGCGAACGAGGCGCGCTTGGCCGACGTGACGGCCAACGGCTTTACCTTGCCGCTTTTGATGAAAGGCAAGGCGCCCGCCAGGCTGACAAACGTCAGGTCAACGCTGCCCGCCGCCACATCCACCAATTGCGCCGACGCGCCCTTGTACGGCACGTGCACCATCTTGATCCCGGCCAGCTGTTGCAGCAGCTCACCGTTCAAATGCTGCGGGTTGCCCACCCCGCTCGTGGCGTACGTGAGTTTGTCGGGATGCGCGCGGCCATACGCCACCAGCTCTTTTACATTGCCGACCGGCAGCTTGGGGTTAGCCACCAGCACATTGGGCACGCGCGCGATCAGCGCGATCGGCACCAGATCCTTTTCCGGCTGATATTGCATCTTGCTTTTGAACACCAGCGGATTGATGGCGGTTTCGCCCGCCGACCCCAGTAGCAAGGTGGTGCCGTCCGGCGCCGAACGCACCACCGTTTGCGCGCCCAGCATGCCGCTGGCGCCGGGCTTGTTTTCCACCACCACGCCCTGCGGCATTTCGCTGCGCAGGCGCTCGGCCAGCAAGCGGCCCATGCCGTCCACACCGCCCCCCGCGGCAAACGGCACGATCAGGCTGATGGGCCGGCCGGTATCGGCCGCCACGGCCGAGGCGGCGGGGATGAGGGCGGCGCCCAGCCCGAAGGCCAGGGGCAGCATGAGCGTCAGACGCAAAGGCAGAGCGCGCGCTGTCGCGGCGGCAAGCTGTCGGATGGGGGGCATGGCAAGTCTCCTGTTTGGCGTTCAGCCTGCTGGGCATTCGGCCGGTTCGGCCTGTTCGAATGACGGCCGGGTTTTTACTTAATTGCATTTTATATGTGTAATATGCAAAACTTGCAGCTATGGAAAACACTAATGCCTTGCCGCCGCGCCATGTCCGCTTCACGCTGAACGGCGTGGCGCACGCCTGCCTGGACCTGCCCGCAATGGTTGGCGCGGACTACTGGCGCTTGCCCGTGGTGCTACGCCTGCTGCTGGAAAACGCGCTGCGCAATATGCAGGGCGACGAGCGCGACGCCGCCGTGTCTGCCCTGCTGCGTTGGCTGGACCGGGGCACCAGCGACGCCGAGATCGCCTTTCAGCCCGGCCGCGTGCTGATGCACGACACCACCAGCACGCCCGCGCTGGTCGACATCGCCGCCATGCGCGACGCCCTGGCCGAAGCCGGTACCGACCCGGCCGTGCTCAACCCCGTGTTGCCCGTGGACGTGTCGGTGGACCATTCGCTGGCCGTCGAGGCCTATGCGCAGGCGGACGCCGCCGCGCTGAACCTGGATCTGGAACTGCGCCGCAACGGCGAGCGCTACCGCTTTCTGCGTTGGGCGTCCAAGGCCTTGTCCAACGTGCGCATCCACCCGCCGGGCACCGGCATCATGCACACCATCAACCTGGAACAGCTGGCCACCGTTGTCTGCCAGGGCGAAGACGGGCTGCTGTTTCCGGACATGATGATCGGCACCGACAGCCACACGCCCATGATCAACGGCATCGGCGTGCTGGGCTGGGGCGTGGGCGGGCTGGAAGCGCAGACGGTGATGTTCGGCATGCCGACATTGCTGCGCATTCCCGACGTGATCGGGGTGCGCCTGACCGGCGCGCTGGCCCCGGGCGTCACCGCCACCGATCTGGCCCTGACCGTTACGCAGCGGCTGCGCGCCATCGAGGTGTCGGGAGAATTCGTGGAATTCTTCGGCCCGGGCGTCAGCAGCCTGTCGGCGGGCAGCCGCTGCGTGGTCGCCAACATGGCGCCGGAATACGGCGCCACCACCGGCTACTTTCCCATCGACGCCGCCACGCTGGATTACCTGCGCCAAACCGGCCGAACCGAGGCGCACATCGCGCGCGTGGCGGCCTACGCCGAACACGCCGGCATCGCGCTGGACCCGCAAGCCAGCCCACGATACACGCGCGTGATCGAGGTCGCGCTGGGCCAGGTCGGCATGCATGTGGCCGGCCCCAAGCGGCCGCAGGACCTGCACCCCTACGGTCACACCAAGCCCATTCTGGCCGCGTTGAATTTCCAACCGGCGGCGCCCGCGGCGGGCGGCTTGCCGCGCTATCCCGTGGCCATCGCTGCCATCACCAGCTGCACCAACACGTCCGACCCGCGCCTGTTGATGGCGGCCGGTTTGCTGGCCCGCAAGGCGCGCCGGGCCGGCCTGCGCGTGCCCGCCTGGGTGAAGACGTCGTTGGGCCCGGGCTCGCCCGCCGCCGCCGACTATCTGGCGCGCGCCGGCCTGCTGGACGATCTGGCGGCGGTGGGCTTTGACATCGTGGGGTATGGCTGCACCACCTGCATCGGCAATTCCGGTTCGCTGCCCGGCCCCGTGCGCCACGCCATGGCCGCCGGCGCGGTCCACCCCGTGGCCGTGCTGTCGGGCAATCGCAACTTCACCGGCCGCATCCACCCGGATCTGGATCTGGGTTTTCTGATGTCGCCGCCGCTGGTCATTGCCTTTGCGCTGGCCGGCGATGCCGAGCGCGACCTGTCGCAAGAAGCCGTACAGACGGCGCCGGACGGCCGCGCCATCCATCTGCACGATCTGTGGCCTAGCGACGCCGATATCGACGCCGCGCTGGCACAGGGATTGCGGCCGGACGACTACCGCGCCGCCTTCAAGATCGCCAGCGCCAACCCGGCGTGGCAGGCGCTGCAATCGCCGGACACGCCGCGTTTTCCGTGGGACCCCGCGTCCACCGCGCTGCGCCGCCCGCCCTTCGCCTCCACCGAACAGGCCGGGCAGTTGGGCCACTACGTCGCCCACCCGCTGCTGGTGCTGGGCGACGACGTCACCACCGATCACCTGTCGCCCGCCAGCGCCATCCCGCCCGACAGCCTGATTGCCGACTACCTGGTCCAGCGCGGCGACAACCGCAACGATCTGAACGTGTTCGCCTCGCGCCGTGGCAATTGGGAAGTCATGATGCGCGCGGCGTTCTACAGCAAAAGCCTGGTCAACCGGCTGTGCCCGGACGCGCCGGTCGGCCACACGCGCCATGCGCCCACCGGACGCGTGGAACCCATCTGGGTAGCGGCGGAACACTATCGCCAGGACGGGCAAGCCGTGGTGCTATTGGCCGGCGCACGCTTTGGCACGGGCTCATCGCGCGACTGGGCCGCCAAGGGTCAGCGGCTGCTGGGCATCCGCGCTGTGCTGGCCGTGAGTTTTGAACGCATCCACCGGTCCAACCTGATCGGCATGGGCATCCTGCCGCTACGCTTGCCCGACGGCGTTACGCCGGACACGCTGGCCGTACAGTCGGGCGACCAGATCGAAATCGATGCGCCGGCCGCGAAGCTGGCCCCGCGCCTCTCGGTGCCGGTGCGCATCCTGCGGGCCAATGGCGCGGTGGATGCGTTGCACGCGACGGCCGCCGTCGAGACCCAATTGGACGTGCGTTTGTTGCGGATGGGCGGCGTCATTCCCGCTATCCTAGCGGACACCCTCCGACCCGCCACGGCCCCATGAGCGCGCAAACCAATACCGTCACAAAAATTCTTGAACTGATCCGGCAAGACCGCCTGCCGGGCGGCGCGCACCTGACCGCGCAAAAGCTGGCTGACCGGCTGCGCCTGTCGCGTTCGCCCGTCAACGACGCGCTGGGCGTGCTGGAACAACACGGCATCGTGGCGCGCAAACCCAACCGCGGCTACTTCCTGCAGCAGGACTTTGACGCCCTGCCCGACGACCCGGACCACCTGGCCGAACTGGCGCCCCCCTCGGCGGACGACATCGTCACGCAAAGCTATTTCAAGCTGGCCGATGACCTGTTGCGTGGCCAGTTGCCCATGCAATGCAGCGAGGCGCAGCTGCGGATGCGCTATGCGCTGACCAATGCGCAAACGCAGGCGTTGCTGGCGCGCGTGTCGCAAGAAGGGTGGGCACAGCGCCGGCCCGGCTATGGCTGGGAATTCTCGTCCATGATGACCACGCCCGACAGCTTGTTGCAGTCGTACCGCTTGCGGCTTGCGCTGGAACCGGCCGCGTTGCTGGAGCCCACGTTCCGCATCGAAAAAAGTGTCATCGAACGCTGCCGCGCCGCCGAGAAACACCTGCTGGACGGCGGTATCGCCACCGATACGGCCGACCAGCTGCACGAGCGCGGCGTGCGCTTTCATGAATCGCTGGTCGAGGCGTCGGGCAACCCGTTCTTCATCGACACCATCAAGCGCGTGAACCGCGTGCGCCGCTTGCTGTCGTACCGGTCCATGCAGGACCGCAGCCGCTATCAACAACACTGCGATCAGCACCTGGCCATTCTTGATTTGCTGGAACGCGAGCGCAACGACGAAGCCGCCGCCGCGCTGTCCAGCCATCTGCGCAGCACCCTGGACAACCTGTCGCGCATCAGCGGCATCCTGACTTCCCCGGCCTGACGCGCGATGACGTGCGCGGCCGGCTGGTTTTTTGTAAAGAAGGCAAGCCCATGCACGTCTATATCGGCTCGCGCACCACGCGCGAACGCAATGCCCGCGGCGACGGCATCAGCGTCTTTGACTACGCTGCCGGCACCGGCACCCTGACGCCGACGCAAGTCGTCGGGAATTTGCTGAACCCCTCGTACCTGCTGCCGCACCCCACGCTGCCCGTGCTGTACACCGTGCACGGCGACAGCCAGGAAGTCAGCGCGTTGCATCGCGACCCGCATCACGGCGGGCTGACGCCCTGGCACCAGCAGGACTGCCACGGCCGCAACCCGGTGCACCTGGCGCTGGCGCCGTCGGGCCGCTTTCTGATGGTGTCCAACCACCTGAGCGGCACGCTGGCCGTGCTGCCCGTGGCGGATGACGGCGCCCTGGGACCGGTGGCGCAGTGCATCGCCATGCCCGGCCAGCCCGGCCCGCACCGCAAAGAGCAGCCCTTTGCCAAGCCGCATTACAACGTGGTCGATCCGTCGGGACACTTCGTGGCCGTGCCCGACAAGGGGCTGGACCGCGTGTTTGTCTACACGCTGGACCCGCACGGCGTGGGCACAAAACCGCATAGTGTGGCCGACACGCGCGAAGGCGCCGGCCCCCGCCATGCGGCGTTCCACCCCACCGGCCGCTGGCTGTACGTGGTGAACGAGCTGGACAACACCGTGGCGGCCTACACGGTTACGGCCGGCGCCCCGCGGCCCTTCCAAGTGCTGCCGTCCTTGCCGGACACCTATACCGGCAACAGCCGCGCCGCCGGCATCGCCATGGACGCTCACGGCCGCCACCTGTACGTGTCCAACCGGGGCGACGACAGCATTGCGGTGTTTCGGGTGAACGGCGTCAATGGCCGCCTGACGCCCGTGCAGCACGTGCCCTCCGGTGGCAAGACGCCCCGCTTCTTCACGCTGTCGCCGGACGGCCGCTTTCTATTCGTGCTTAACGAAGACAGCGACACGTTGGTGCGCATGCGCGTCAACGCGCAGGACGGCACGCTGGCGCACGACGGCTACGACGTGCGCGTGGGCAGCCCGGTCTGCATGGTGTTCGCAAGCAGCCGGGCTTGAGGTCGGTGCGAAGCGGCACACACGGGCGGGAACGCGCCTGCTCGACACACGGAGCTTCCTGTGTACACGCCGATCAAAAATCCATCGACGCCGACAGCATCAGCGTGCGCGGCACGCCTTGCGAAATCGTGCCGTAGGACGCCACGCCGGACCAGTACGCGCGGTTGGTCACGTTGACCACATTGGCGCGCAACGTCACGTCCTTGCCCTGCACGCGCATCGCGTAGCGCGCGCCCACGTCGAACGTGGTCCACGACGGCACCGACTGCGTGTTGGCCTGGTTGATATATTCGCGCCCGGTATAGACCATGCCGCCCGTCAGCGTCAGCCCGGCGACCCACGGCATGTCCCATTCCGCGCCCAGGTTGGCCGAGAATGTCGGCACGCCCACCGGCCGGTTGCCAACCGTGGCGGCGCTGTTGGTGCGCGTCAGCTCGGCGTCCAGCCAGGTCACGCCGCCCAACAGGCGCAAGCCGCGCAGCGGTTCGCCGGACAACCCCAATTCAAGCCCGCGGTTGCGCTGCTCGCTGTCCGCGCCGTACACGCCGTTGGTCAACTGGCCGCTGGGCTTGGTGATTTCAAACGCGCTCAAGGTCAGCATCGCGTTGCCCAGCTCCACCTTCACGCCCACTTCCTTCTGCTTGGCCTTGTAGGGTTTGAACACCTGGCCGGCGTTGGACGCGGTGGCCGGCGCCACGTCGCCCTTGCTCAAGCCTTCGATGTAGTTGGCATACAGCGACACGTTGCTCCACGGCTTGACGACCAGGCCCGCCAGCGGCGTAGTGGCGCTTTCGTCATAGCTGACGGTGCGCACGCCCGTCGTGGCGTTGAAGTTGCGCGATTCGATGCGCTGCTGCCGCACGCCCACCGTCAACTGCGCGCGCTCGTCCAGAATGCTCATCGTGTCGGCCAGGGCCAGGCCGGTCAGGTCGGACGACGACACCTTGGGCACGTTGCGCGGCGCGGGGATGTTCTGCTCGGGGCGCGTGATGGGGTGATAGATGTTGGACGTCAGCGGTGTCCCGGACACGCTGGCCTGAAGGTTGCGGTCGCTGTACAGGCTGCCCATGAAACTGATGGCGTGGCGCACCGGCCCGGTGTCCAGCTTGGCGCGCAGGCCCGCGTTATAGGTGCTGCGTTCAACCTTGAAACGGAAGTTGTTGGGCGTGACCAGCGTGTCGCCGGCGCTGTTGACGATGGTGGGCGTCTGGTCAGACAGGCGCGACACGTCGGTGTCCGATCCGCCCGCATCGGCGAACACGGTCAGGCGGTCGCTGACGTCGTATTCCACGCGCAGCAGCGCCGATTGGCCGTCGGACTTCCACCAGCCCCAGGGCTGCGTGGCGTTGCGGCGGCCATCGGCCGCATGTGGCACGTCGATGCCGGAAGCCACCAGGAAGGGGCGCGTGGGCGCGTCGACTTTTTCATGTTGGGTCAACAGGTCCAGCGATGCGCGCAGGCGCTCGCCCTGATAGTCCAGCGACAGCGCGCCGATGTCGGTGCGCGACGTCAGGTTGTCCAACGGCGTATCGCCCTGGCGATGCATGCCGTTGACGCGCACGCCCCATTCGCCGTCGTTGCCGAAGCGGCGGCTAAGGTCCACGCGCCCGCCAAACTGCGAATCGCCAACATAGTCGGCCGACAGGCGCGTCAGGTCTTGCGGCAACGAGCGCTTGGGCACCATGTTGATCACGCCGCCCACGCCGCTGTTGGGCGACATGCCGTACAGCAGCGCGGCCGGGCCTTTCAACACTTCGACGCGTTCGATGTAGTCGGTGAAGACGTGATAGTTCGGGGCCACGCCGTACACGCCGTCGAACGCGATTTCGCCCAAGTTGCCTTCGCCGATGGGAAAGCCCCGGATATAAAAGGAATCGGTCACGCCGCCGATCTGGCCGGTAAATCGCACCGAGGGCTCGGCGTTCAACGCATCGGCCAGCGTGACCGATTGGCGGTTGGTCAGCATGTCGGAGGTGTAGCTGGTGACGTTGAAAGGCGTGTCCATGACGTCGCGATTGCCCAGCAGGCCCATGCGCGCGCCGCGTGCCACCTGGCCGCCCGCGAACTCGGGCGGCAGGGCCGACGGTGTCACGCCCGATCCGGCCACGGTGATGCTGGGCAGCAGCGTGGCCGCGCCGCCGTCGCCCGCCGGCAGCTTGCGCAGCGAATAGGCGCCCGCGCCCTGCTCCGCCACGGTATAGCCGGACCCGTCCAGCAAGCGCGCAAAGCCTTCGCGCACGGTGTAGGCGCCCACGATGCCGCTGCTGTGCTGTCCTGCCAGCAAGGTGGAGTCAAACGACAGCGGCACACCCGCCGCCGCCGCGAACTGCGCCAGCACATCGCCCAGCGGACCGGCGCCTATGGCGTAAGACCGGCGCACGGCCGGGGCGGATGCCAACGACGCGCCCGACGCAGCGGCGCCCGACGCAGCGGCGCCCGACGCAACGGCGCCCGACGCAGCGGCGCCCGACGCAACGGTGTTCGTCTCTGCCGCCGTGGCGGCCACCGGCGCGCCCGCGACGGCCAGCAGCATCAAGCCCGAGCCGGTGGTTTGCCTTATCGTCGCCCACGGCGACAGGGTGGCGATGCCACGGGGCAGGCGCGGCGAACGGGTATCTCGGAAAACCATGAAACGATCCTTCGTAAGGGACGGGGTGGCGCTCGCGTGTCGCGACGATTCACCCGGTACACCGGACGAAGCGAAAAAAAGGCTCAGCCAAAAAGCAATTAATTTGTAACGCCGGGGCGGCCGGCCACCGTTATCCAGAAGGGCGTGACGCGGCTGATGCGCACCGGCAGGGTCTTTTCCAACAGGCGCAGGCTGCCGTCGATATCAGCCAGGGGAAAGGCGCCCGATACCCGCAGCCCCGCCACGGCCGGATCGCAACGCAGCACGCCGCGCCGGTATCGGGCCAGTTGGTCCACCAGATCGGCCAGGCGCCAGTCGCGCACGGTCAACATGCCCTGCTCCCAGGACGTAGACGCGGTGTCGGCGGGCGCCACGGGCGCGATGTCGTCGGCGGTGAAGACGGTTTGCTGCCCCGCATGCAGAAGCATCGAAGCCGGCTCCGGATTCGCGCCGCGACCCTGCGGCTGTATCCGGACCGTGCCGTCAAACACCGCCACGCGTATGCCGGCGCCGTCATCGCGCACCATGAAGCGCGTGCCCAGCGCCCGTATCGTTCCTTGCGTCGTGCGCACGATAAAGGGGCGGTACACGGGTGAGGGGTCGCGCCCGGTGGTCAGCAGGATTTCGCCTGCGCGCAACCACAGGACGCGCTCATCGGCCGTGTACTGGATGTCGACGGCCGTGGCGGTGTTCAACACCAGCTGTGTCCCGTCGGCCAGGTCCAGCCGGCGCCGTTCGCCCGTGGCCGTGCGCGCATCCGCCGCCCATTCGCGCCAGGGCAAACCGCGCCAACCTGCCACGGCGGCCGGACCCAGTATCAGCAGCGCGCCCAGCGCGCGTATCGCCTGGCGGCGGCCGGGCCGGTCCAGTCCGCGCAGGGTGTGGCTGCCAATAGCGGAAGGCACCTGGCCGAAGCCGCGCAACATGTCTTCCACCCGCGCCCATGCCGCGCGATGTGAGTCGCTGCGGTCACGCCACCGGTCAAAGGCGGCGCGGTCGGCGGCGGACAGCGTTTCGGACTGAAAGCGCACCAGCCAGCCGGCGGCCTCTTGCAGGATGGCGGAATCGATGACGCCGCCCATGTTGCCGCCCGTGTTGCCGCCCGTGTTGCCCCCCACGGCGCCGCTCATGGCGCGTGCCCGGCAAAGGCGATCAGGCAGGCGGTCAGCGCGCGCTGCATGTGGCGCTTGACGGTGGCCAGCGACACCCGTTCACGCGTGGCGATGTCGGCATACGTCATGCCGTCGAATTGCGACAGCAGAAAGATCTCGCGCGTCTTGGGCGGCAAGGTACGTAGCGTGGTGTCGATGGCGTGCAACGTTTCAAGAATCTGCGCGCGCTGTTCGGGCGATGGCGCCTCGCGCGGGGGCAGTTGCGCCACCACGGCCAGGTAGGCGTCCTCGACCGCGCGGCGGCGCCAGTGGTCCACGATCAGGCCCTTGGCGATGTGCGTCAACAGCGCGCGCGGCTCGCCGCCCGCGCCGTCATGGCGGCGCCCCGACATCAAGCGCACAAAGGTGTCGTGCGCCAGATCGGCCGCGTCAAAGGAGTTGCCCAGCTTTTTGCGCAGCCAAATCGACAGCCAGCCGTGATGATCACGATAGAGCTTCGTGACGTTGTCAGAGGCGGATAAGTGGGAAGCAGGCAAGGCGCACCTGATGCGATATCGCAAATGGGAACGATTTTTATTTTATATCAATCGCCCTTTCATCGCGCGCGCGGGTATGGCAAACGGGGTGCAAGTCCTTTGATATTCCGCAAGCCGCATAGCTTAACTTCGCCAAGGGCGTCAGATAGAATCAAGCACCCGTTCTCTCGCAGATACCACCATGCAGAACCTTCCGACGTTCCCCTCTTTTCTTGCCGGCGGCGGCGAGATGGGCAGGAAGGTGGCTGACTTCGATTGGGGTGCCACGCCGCTGGGCCCCGTCAGCGAATGGCCCACGGCGCTGCGTGTGGCGGCGGGCATGGTGCTGTCGTCCCGCTTTCCGTCTTGCCTGGTCTGGGGCCGGGAACTCATCACGATCTACAACGACGCGTTCCGGCCCATCCTGGGCGCCAAGCCCGAAGCGCTGGGCCGCCCGTTCAGCGATGTCTGGAGCGAAGCCTGGGCCATGATCGGCCCCATCGCCGACCGCGCCTTCGCCGGCGAAGCCACCTTCATCGAAGATTACCCGCTGGTCATCGAACGATTTGGCGAGGCCGAGGAAGCCGCTTTCACCTTCTGCTACAGCCCCGTTCGCGACGAAACCGGCGCGGTGGTCGGCATGATCGACACCGTGATCGAAACCACGTCGCGGGTGCAGGCGGAACGCGCGCAGGCCGAAGCCCTGCGGCAGGCGGAAGACACCTTGCGCCAAAGCCAGAAGATGGAAGCCGTGGGCCAGTTGGCCGGCGGATTGGCGCACGATTTCAATAATTTGCTGATGGGCATCGCGGGCAGCCTGGAGCTGATCAGCCTGCGTCTGGCGCAGCAACGGCTGGGCGAGCTTGAACGCCACATTGAAGTGGCGCAGCGTGGCACCGAACGGGCCGCCGCGCTGACGCACCGGCTGCTGGTGTTTTCGCGCAACCAGCCCCTGTCGCCACAAGCGGTGGATGTGAACCACCTGGTGCGCGGCATGGAAGACCTGATCCGCCGCAGCGTGGGCCCCGGCATCGCGCTGGACCTGGCGTGCGAACCCAGGCTGTGGGCCGCCTGGGTTGACCCGCACCAGTTTGAAAACGCGCTGCTGAACCTGTGCCTGAACGCGCGCGACGCCATGGAAGGGCAAGGCCGGCTGGGCATCGAAACGGCCAAGGTCACGCTGACCGAGCAGACCTCGCGCGAACGCGGCCTGCCCATGGGCGATTACCTGCGCCTGACGGTCACGGACACCGGCTGCGGCATGACGCCACAAACCATGCAGCGCATTTTTGAACCGTTCTACACCACCAAGTCGCCCGGCCAGGGCACGGGGCTGGGCCTGTCGATGCTGTATGGCTTTGTGCGGCAGTCCGGCGGGCAGGTGCAGGTCAATTCGCGGCCCGGCCAGGGCACGGCCATGAGCCTGTACTTCCCGCGTTTTGACGGGGCGCTGGCGCCCGTCGAAATGTCCGCGCGCCTGGAACCGCCGCGCGCCTCCACCGGCGCGACGGTGCTGGTCGCCGAGGACGACGTCTCGGTGCGCGCCGTGGTTGTCGAAACGTTGTCCGAACTGGGCTACGCCGTGATTCAGGCCACCGACGGTTCCAGTGCATTGCGCGCGCTGTCGGCGCCGGGCCAGATCGATCTGCTGATTTGCGACCTGGGCCTGCCCGGCCGCATGGACGGGCGCCAGGTGGTGGACGCCGGGCGCATGTTGCGGCCCGGCCTGAAGGTGCTTTTCATCACCGGTTCGGGTTCACAGACCCTGGCCGAATCGGGCGCCCCCACCCTGCCGAAACCTTTTGCGCTGGATGAGCTGGCGCGCAAGGTGCACGCGCTGATGGGGGCCTAGCCGGGCCTTACAGCTTCGGCGCGTAGCGGAACGTCAGCATGAAGTTGCGTGGCTGGCCGTAGTAGTTGTTGCTGTTCAACGTGTTGTAGGACGGCACGTAGTACTTCTTGTCGAACACGTTGTTGACGTTCAGGCCGATGCTCAGTTCCGGCGTGGCCTGATAACCCACGCGCGCATTCCAGATGGTGAAGCCCGCCAGCTTGAAGGCGCGGTCCGAACTGACCGTGTCGGTCTGCGTGTTGACGCCCGCGCCCACGCTCAGGCGGTTCATCATGCCCGGCAGCTTGTAGTTGGCCCACAGGCGCAACATGTGCTTGGGCGTCCAGGTGTTGAAGACCTGGCCCTTGTTGTCGGGGTCTTCCAGATACTTGGTGGTGTTGTAGGTGTAGCCTGCGTACAGCTCCAGCCCGCGCAGCACTTCACCCGACACTTCCGCTTCCACCCCTTGGCTGCGCACCTTGCCCGACGCGCGCGAGCAATACCAGCCGTCGCACGCGAAGCCGGCAGCGTAATCGTTGACGGCACGGTTCTTGTGGTCGTAGCGGAACAGCGCCAGCAGCGTGTTGATGCGCCCGTCCGCCAGTTCGCCCTTGATGCCCACTTCGTAGTTGTTGCCTTCGATGGGCTTGAGCAGGCTGCCTTCCTGCGTGCGCTGCGTCTGCGGTTCGAACACCGTGGTGTAGCTGGTGTAGGCGGACCAGTTTTCGGTCAGCGAATAGACGATGCCGGCGTACGGAATGAATTTGCCGGATGTGCTGGACGTGGTGGTGCCGCCGCCGCCGCTGTAGGAATAGTCGAACCAGCCGACGCGGCCGCCGCCGATCAGCGCCAGCGACTCGGTGGGCTTGACGCGCCACGTGCCGTAGATGCCCTTTTGGCGGATGTCGTAGCTGCTGCGCGAGTCATAGCCGCTGGCCGCCGCGATGGATTCGATGTCCTGCCACGGGCGATGGTGGTCCAGGTCGAAGATATTGCCGTTTTCTTCCCACACCCGCGTAAAGCGGTCGTTCGTGGTCAGCTTGGAATAGTTGGCGCCCAGCACCACTTCCTGGTCCATGCCCAGCGCATTGAAGCTGCCGCTGACGGACATGTCCGCCCCGCGCTGCTTGCTGTTGAAGTCCACGCCGAAATCGCCATACGACAAGCCGCTGCCGTCGCGCTGCACGGCGTCGGCCACGCGTTGATGCACCGTGGTGTTCTTCTCGTTCATGGCGACGCCGGCAAGCTTGAAACGCCAGGCGTCGTTGAAGCGATGCGTGAGGTCGGCGTTGAAGATCGTCTGGTCGTTCTTGGCGCGGTTCCAGGTGGACCCGGTAAACGTCGAGCGCGGCAGATCGATGGCGCCGCCGTCCTGGTAGCGCGGGTAGCCCACGATCATCGGGCGCGATCGGCTGTAGCGGTTGCTGATGCCGATGCCCACCGTGGTGTCCTCGGTCACGTCGAAGTCCAGCGCGGCGTACAGGTTGCGCGTCTTGTCCCACACGTAGTCGATATACGAATGGCTTTGGTCTTCGTCCACCACCACGCGCCCACGCAGCGTGCCGGCGGCGTTCAGTGGTCCGCCCGCATCCAGCGTCAGGCCGTAGTGGTCCCAAGAGCCGGCCTTGCCGGACAGCACCACCGACGGTTCGGCGCCGCCGCGCTTGCGCACCAGGTTGATCGCCCCGCCCGGGCTGCCCGCGCCTTGCAGCAGGCCGGCCGCGCCACGCAGAATTTCCACGCGGTCGTAGAACACCAGCGAGTCCTGCTCCCAGTTGCCCAGGCTGTAGCTGTTGCGCAGCAGGGACACGCCGTCGTATTGCAGCAGGTCTACGGGAAAGCCCCGCGAATTGATCGCCACGCCCGACCCCACGCCTTGCACGCCGACCATGCCGGCCGTGTTGTTGATGGCGTCCGGCAGGCTGGTCATCACCTGGTCATCCATGCGCTGGCGCGTCAGCACGGTGATGGACTGCGGAATGTCCTTGAGCGCCTGCGTAGTTTTGCCGATGGTGACGGCGGGAGTGGTGTAGGACCCCGTGCCGTCTGTCGTGGGGTTGTAGCTGCCCGTCACCGTCACGGGGGCCAGCGTTGCCGCCTGCCCGGCCGCCGGCGCGGCTTGCAAACGGTACCCGCCACCGGCGCGGCCCACGGCCTGCAAACCGGTGCCCGCCAGCAGTTCGGACAACGCCGTGTCCACCGACTGCGTGCCCGATACGCCACGGGTGCGGGCGTTGGCTGTCAGTGCCGGGTCCGAGGCCACCATCACGCCCGCCTGCACGCCAAACGCGCCCAACGCCGTGCTGAGCGGCCCGGCCGGAATGTCGAACGTCACCGCGCGCGGGTCCGCGGAGGCCGCTTGCGCATGCACGGCGGACGGCCACGGGGCCGCCAGGGCGATGGCGGGCAAGGCCAGATGCAGGGCAACGCTGAGACGGGTGCGTGGCAAGAGTTGGCGGCGCGGCGAGGATAGGCGGGCGGCGGGCGCCACGCGGGCAGGACGAGAAGACATGAAGGGCGATTCCTGGCTCATGAAGGATGGGCGCAGCGCCGCGCGGGTGGATGCGATCGGGCTGCTTTCCTTACATGACGCGCAAGCGGGCGCGTTACGCCGTTCCGGTTACAACTTTCTAGGCAAGCCCCACCGACACCCAGTAACGGGTGTAGCGGCGCACGCGCACGGGCAGCACGTCTTGCAGCATGTCCAGCACGCGCTCGGTATCGGCCAGCGGAAACGCGCCGACCACGCGCAGCGCGGCCGCCTCGCCGGAACAGGCCAGCCGGCCCGGTCGATAGCGGCCCAACTCTTGCAGGAACTGCGCCAGCGGCATTTCGTCGGCGATCAGCATGCCGTTGGTCCAGGCCGACGCCGCCGCCTCAAGCGGGCGCTGCGCATAGCCGCCCGCCTTGGAAAATTCTGCCTGCTTGCCCGCGTGCACACGGCGCGGCGCATCGGCCGGGTCCAGCCCGCGCACGTCCACCGCGCCTTCCAGCACGGCCACGCGCAGCGCCCGGCCATCGTCCAGATCGCGCACCACAAAGCGCGTGCCCACCGGCGTGAGGATGCCGCTGCGCGTGCGGACGTGGAACGGCCGGCCCGTGGCGTCTTGCGCCGTCGTCACCAGGATTTCACCTTCGCGCAGCACCACCTCGCGCAAGGTGGCGGTGTAGCGCAGGTCCACCGCGCTGGCCGTGTTCAGTTCCAGCCGCGTGCCGTCGGGCAAGGTCAGCGCCCGGCGTACGCCGGTGCCGGTGGAAAGGTCGGCCGCCAAGCGGCGCACGCCGCCGGCTTCGCCCACCGCCCACGCGCCGAAGCCCAGGCCCGCCGCCGTCACCATCCACCGGATGGCGTTGCGGCGCGATTGGATCAAGGGCGCCTGGCGCAACGTGTGGGCAGCCACGTCAAAGCCGGCCTGCGCCACACCCGTCGCCACATCGCGCGTTAACGCGGTCAAGCGTTGCCAGGCCAGTTCATGAGCGGGCTGCGCGCGCCGCCATTGTTCGAATCGCGCGCGGTCGGCATCGCTGGCGTCTTCGCGCAAGCGCGTCCACCAGTCAGCCGCCTGTCGCAACACCTTGGGATCGACGCGCCCGGCCTCGGGCGCGTGCGGGCGCAGCAGCTTGGCGCCGTCCATCAAGCCCCGGCTCATCCGTAGACCGCCGTGTAGCAATGCACCAATGCGCGGGCCAGGGACTTTTGCACCGCGTTGGGCGTCAGGCCCAGCTGTTGCGCGATCTCGGCATACGACATGCCATCCACCTGCGCCATCAGGAAGATGCGGCGGCTGTTCATGGGCAGCGTGTCCAGCAGTTCGCAGATCTGTTCCAGCGCTTCCAGGATCAGCGCACGATGCTCCACCGACGGTTCGACCGCCACGGGTTGCAGCGCCAGGGACTCGGCATAGGCGGCTTCCAGTGCGGCGCGGCGGGCCCGGCCAATGACCAGGCGCGTGGCGATGGTACGCAGATAGGCGCGCGGCTCGGCCAAGGGTTCGCGCACGTTGGCGCGGATCAGCCGTTCGAACGTATCGTGCGCCACGTCGGCCGCATCGCAGGCATTGCCCAGCTTGCGCTGGAGCACATTGCGCAGCCACTGGTGGTGAGCCTGGTAAACCGATTGCACCTCGGCATGGGCCGCGAAGGAAGAGGATGGCATGGCGGAGCGCCCCGGCGTCGCCGCCAGATCCCTAAACAAAATGAAAATGATTCGCAATTATAAATATCTTTGAATCGTTTTCAAGACGGGATTTGCCGGGGTGCCCGATCAGAACTTGGCGGTCAGGTTGACGAACACGCTGCGGGGTTCGCCGTAATACACCTGGCTGGCGACGCCGCCCATATAGTATTTTTTGTCGAACAGGTTGTTCACGTTCAGCTGGGCCGACAAGGCCGAGCTGAAGTCGTAGCGCGCCATCAGGTTGTAGATGGCGTAGGCCTTCTGCTTGGCCGTCACGGTAGCGTCGCCCGCGCTGACCTGGCTATAGGTAGAGATCTGCCAATTGACGCCGCCGCCCACGGTCAGCCGGCTCCAGTCGCCCGGCAAGCGGTAGGTGGTGAACAGCTTGGCCATGGCGCGCGGCCGTTCGGTGTTGACGGACACGCCTTCGGCGTCGCGGCTGGTGTAGTACGTGCCGCCCGCGTAGGCGTTCCAGCCCGGCGCCAACTGGCCGCTGACTTCCAGTTCGATCCCCTTGGTCGTCACGCCGTCGGCCGTGGTGTAGGCCTGGTCCATCGAGCCGGGCACCAAGGCGTCGCCATCCAGCACCGCCAACTTGCTTTGCTTGACCTTGAACAGCGCAATCGACGTGTTCAGGCGCCCGTCCAGGTATTCGCCCTTGACGCCCACTTCGTAGTTCTTGCCTTGCACCGGGTCCAGGTAATTGCCGTTGCGGTCGCGGTTATCCTGCGGCTGGAAAATGTCGGTGTAGCTGACGTAGGTGGAATACGTGTCGTTGATGTCGTAGACCACGCCCGCGTAGGGAATGAACTGCGAGTCCTTCTGATCACGCGTGTTCGACTTGGATTCCCACGTGGCGTAGCGGCCGCCGGTGATGGCCGTCAGGCGGTCGGTCAGCGACCAGCGGGCCGCGGCGTACGCGCCCTGCTGATGCGTGACGGTGTCGCGCAAGGTGGCGTCCGTCCAGGTCGGCTGCGCGAAGGAACCATCCCATTGATAGAAGTTGCCGGTGCCGGCCAGCGACGCGCTTTCAAATCCATAGCGATAGAAGTCTTCGCCATAGCGGCTGCGCATGGCGCCCACCACCACTTCGTGCTTGCGGCCCAGCAAGGTGAACGGCCCCTTGGCCTGCACATCCAGCGAGGTCTGGTCGGCGTACGAATTCCAGTAGCCCGGCAACGCCCGCAGGCCCGTGCCGGTTTGGCGGTCCAGGTCGCCATACAGGTACAGCAGCTTGGCGTCGTACTTGCTCTTGCGATGCGACCAGTCGGCGCGCACTTCCCAGTCGCTTTCGAAGCGGTGCGACAACGTGGCGAATACGGTTTCGTTGGTGGTGTGCCAATACGTCCAGTCGGCCGCCGTGGTCTTGGAGCGCCGCCAGTTCGTGTCCGTGCCGTCGCTGAACACCACGGGCAAGCTGCCCCAGGTGGATGCGCGCGGGCGCTTGTCCTGATAGTCGGCGCCGATGCTCAAGGTGGTGTTGGGCGTGAGGTCGGCGTCGATCACGCCGTAGAACACCTTCTTGTTGGCTTGGTACAGGTCGATATAGGAATCGCGGCCCTGGTACACGGCGACCATGCGGGCGCGCACCGTGCCGGCTTCGTTCAAGGGCGTGGACATGTCCAGCGTGCCGCGATACTGGTTCCACGAGCCGAAGCCCGCGCTGACCGAACCGGTGAAGGTCTTGCTGTTGGCGTGCTTGCGCACCAGGTTGATCGATGCGCCGGGGTTGCCCGCGCCCGTCATCAAGCCGGTGGCGCCGCGCACGACTTCGATGCGGTCATAGATGAAGGAATCGTTGTCGGATTCGCCATACATGGACAAGCCGATGGTGGTGGGCACGCCGTCGTATTGCAGGCTGTCGATGTAGAAGCCGCGCGACCAGAAATCGGTGCGGTCGGAATCCTCGCTGACCACCTGCACGCCCACCACGTTGCCCATCACTTCATCCAGCGACCGCAGGTTCTGGTCGTCGATGCGCTGGCGCGTCACCACGCTGACGGACTGCGGCGTTTCGCGCAGCGACAGCGTCAGCCCGGTAGCGGCCGCGGATGCGGGGGTGGTGTAGGAACCCGTGCCTTCGGTCACGGCCGGGTCTGAATTACCCAGCACGGTCACGGGCGCCAGGCTGGCCACGCCGCCATCGCGCGTAAGGATGATGCTGTCGCCCTGCCAGCGGTACACCACGCCCGTGCCTTGCAACAAACCGCGCAGCGCGTCTTCAGGCGTCATGCTGCCGGACAAACCCCGGCTGGACAGGCCCGCCACCACGTCGGGCGCATAAAACACGCGCACCTTGGTCTGCGCCGCCCATTGCAGCAGGGCATCGCCCAGCGGCTGCGCGCCGATGTTGATCGACACGCCGGCGTTCTGGGCGCGCACCGCGCCGGGCGCGACGGCCAGACTTAAGGCCACACACAGTCCCAGGCCCGTGGCCAGCGTCAGGGAAGAAAGCATGAAGCGCGGGGTGGCGCGGGCACGGCGCGATGCCGGCAATGAATTTCGGTGTGCGAAGAAGGTCACGACTACCTGCTGTTTCGGTTCGACGAGGGGGGTGGCAAGGGTCGGGCCAAGCGGCCCGGCCCGATGCCTTCCTTCGTAGAACGATTCAAACGCAGATAAACCTGAATCTCATTCCCATTTATTTTGTAACGGCCCCGGGGTCGTCCGAACGCGTGTGGATGTCGACGGGGCCACCCGGGCGCGGCGCAAGGCGCACGGGCGCAATGGCGGGCAAGGCGTCGATCAAGGCTTCCGGGCGGTCCAGCGGGAACGAGGCCGACACGCGCAAGCGCCCCGCCTTGTCGTCAGCCAGCCGCAGCGGCGTGGCCAGATAGCGGTTCATGTCGCGCACGACATCTGTCAGCGGCGCGTTCTTGAACACCACGCGCCCTTCACGCCAGGCGGTGGCGGCCGACACGTCGGCGGGCGCGGGCACGCCGATGGCGCCGCTGCCCGGCACGCGGATCCCCTGGCCCGCGCGCAGCACGGCGTGGCCCAGGTTCCACCAATGCCCGCCCGACACCTGCACCGTGCCAGACTCCACCAGCACCGTCACCTGATCGGCATCGCGGCGTACGTCGAACACCGTGCCCGTTACGCGCACCACGCCGCCGCCGGCGTCCACGGTGAACGGGCGCGTGGCATCCGCCGCCACGGTAAAGGTGATTTCGCCGCTGCCCAACGCCACGTCGCGGCGGTCAGGGTATAGCTTGACCGTGGCGCGCGTGCCGCCGTTGATCTCAAGCACCGAACCGTCCGGCAGGCTTAGCTGGCGGCGTTCACCGCGTTCGGTGCTGACCGTGGTGGTGAAGGACGGCGCGGGCACCGGCAGGTTCGTCCACACGCCCAGCGCGACGACAAGCACGGCCGCACAGGCCAGCGCCACGCGCAGGATCAAGAAACGGGCAGGCCGCTGGACATTTTGGGGCCGCGCCGGCACCGGGCCGCCCAGCAGGGCATGCACGTGGTCGCGCGGCAAGCCCGCCGCCGCCGCGCCCAACTGCTGCATGCGGTCGAATTCCCGGGCGCGCTCGGGGTGCTCGCGCCGCCACCGCGCAAACGCGCGCCGATCACGCCGCGTCAGTTCACCCGAATGCCAGCGCGCGAACCACCACGCAGCGGTGGCGGCGTCGCGCGGATCATCGTGATCGTGGGTAGAAGGCATCGTCATGGAGTGTATTCGCGCAGGCGGTCGCGGGCATGCTCGATGGCGCGCATGACATAGCGTTCGATCATATTCTTGGACAGGCCCATGTGCTGGGCGACTTCCGCCTGGGTCCAGCCTTCGATGCGGTTCAGCACGAATGCCTGGCGGCACTTGGGCGGCAATTCCGCCAGCACTTTGGCCAGGTCGTCGGCCAGGCGCGCGGCCCGCAACGGCGCATCGGGATCTTGCACGATCAACTGATCGGCGTCGTTCAATTCGTCCAGCGGCACATGTTCGGCGCGATCCTGCCGACGCCAACGGTCGATCAAGCGATGGCCCGCCGCCTGGAACAGATACCCGCGCGCTTTCAGCGCCACGCTGGCGTCCGCCTTCAGCAAGCGTTCGACGGCGTCATGCGCCGCGTCCTCGGCGTCGTGCCGGTTGCCGGTGCGGCGGCTCCATACGCCCACCAGCTCGTCGTAATACGCGAGCCAGCCGGTGCGGGTCGGAGGTGAGCGGGACATGGGCCGAACGGATTACGCAGGAAAACAGGGTGGCGAATTTTACAAATAATTCTCATTATCGCAACTGCTGTTTTTGGCGCCCGGCCAGATGCGGCGCTTGTTGCCGCTAGTAATCCATGGGGATGTGCGCCTGCGCCGCGCGCAGTTCCTGGATGTGGCGTTCGGCCTCTTGCCGTTCAGCCGCCGGCGGCAATGGCCGCCAGCCCACCATGTTGCCCGGTGTTTTCAGGGGCATCCAACCCAGCACGCTGTATAGCGAAATGGCGGTATCGCCCGTGTCCAGGCGCGTTTCGTAATAGCCCTGTCGGTCCGGCGCGGTGTCGCCGGACGTCCAATCCAACTGCGACATCCATGTCTCCTGGTGCAAGCGTCTTGGGCAAGCGCCCCGCCCCGCGCGGGCCGGCACTTGCCTGATCGTGAAGCGGGCGTTGTACGCCGATGCGCCGGTGCGCCTACCTTGCGCCCGCTTTGCAATTCTTGACAGAGGGGAATCCCTAGGATGCCGGCCGCGTTCCGAGTTACTTGATGCCGATGAACGGCAACGCGGCGCCCGGCACCTGCGTGGCCGGCAGCACGCCGTCCCATTTCTCAACGGCGTTCAGGCTGACCAGGTTGGTGTTGGCGGCCAGCGCTTCCGCCTTGGCGCGGATGGACGCGGCTTCGGCGTCGCCGCGCATGCGGATGCCGTCGGCCTCAGCGGTGAATTGCTGGCGGCGCGCATCGGCTTCGGCCTTGGCCTTCACCACCTGGATTTCGGCGTTGATCATCGCCGTTTCCTTTTGCTGGCGCGTCGTCTCGATCTGCACCTGCGCCAACATGCGCTGTTCAATCGAATGCTCATAGGCTTGCGAGAAACCCACCTCTTCGATCTGCACGCCCACCACTTGCACCGGCGCGCCTTCCATCGTCTTGAGCACCGCGTTGTTCACATCCAGGCCCAGCTTCTGGCGTTCCTGAATGGCGCGCACGGCGGTGTACTGGCCGAACACGTTCTTCACGGCGTCGGGCGTCTTGCGTTCCAGCACGCGCATCTGCAAATTGTTGATGGTGCCGTATTCCGAATACAGCTCGGCCACGTGCTCGGGCGGCACGCGGTACGTGACCGACACGCGCAGGTGCGCGGGCTGTTGGTCGTACGAATAGGCTTCCAGCTTTTCAAACACGAACGTGTGGTCGCGCACCGACACGGTCATCACGTTGTCGATGAAAGGCGTCTTGAAATCCAGGCCCGGTTCCGACACGCGCACCAGCTTGCCGTTGCGCAGCACCACGCCGCGCTCGCCCTGGTCCACCTGAAACCACGAACCGAACGCCAGGAACAGGATCAGGAAAAACAGAATCACGGCCCCTGCGGCGACCTTCACATTGCGCGGCTTGACCGCGCCGATCGTCTTGACCATCTGGATATCCGTCGGCTTCACTTTGAGTCCCTGTCTGATTTTGTACGTTTACGGTCCGAGAACACGGCCGCGATGCCACGAGCGAGCAAATAGGCGACCACGGCCGCCCCCACCAAGATCAGGAAATAACGCATCGCGAGCCCCCCCGGGAAAGAAGCACCGGATTCTATCCCGTGATCAGACCCCCGTCCGCACTCAACACCCCGCCATTGTTGCCAGACATTTCCGAACGTTGCCAGGCATGCAAACGGGGCGATTTTCAGGCGCCGTAATGCCGTAAGCCCAGCCGCGACAAGGCGTCGGGATAGTCCCAGAACGCGTGGTCCAGGCGTTCCATTTCCTGCTGCTCGGCCTGGGTCATTGCGCCATAGATGTCGTTCAATTCGATGACTTCCGGCGACGCCTCAAAGCGGTCGATCAGCCCGCGCATGCGCGACAGCACGGCCAGCATGTGCGTGGCGCCCAGCTTCTTCAATGCCTGCAATGCCAGCTGGCAGGTCGGGTCTCCCCAGTTGCACAGAAACTGCATGAAGCCGCCGTTGTTGATGTCGGCTTCCATGCGCCACAGCGCCACCAGTTCCTGTTCGACCAAGGGCAAGCGATCAAGCTTCCAGTCGGCCGCCTGCAACGCGGCCAGCGCTTTTTCATAGCGCTGGTCCCATAGGATGTCGTGCACGTTCAGCATGCCGCGGGGCGCGGGTTCCCACAGCTGCGGCCACACCACGCCGTGGCCGTCGTCAACCAATTGCCATTGCAAGCGTTCGCCGGGCGTCGCCTTCTCAAGACGGATGTAGCGCGTGATGGGTTCAGACAGCGTCTGGCCATTGGCAAGCGTCAATTGCAAATGCGTGGATGTGAAGGCAAGCGCCGTGATGCGGTAGTGGGTTGAAGCGGAATCAGAGGTCGGCATGGCGGCAGGTGGCGGGGAAAACGACAGGCAAGGTACCGGAACGCCGTGGCGGTGTCGAGGCGCGCGCTTTCCCGTCGCATCACGCGGCAGACTGTTACGCCATCGGTCATCCTGCATCTGCTACCGTGGCAACTCGCCCCGCCGGCATTGCGCCCGGCGCTGAAAGACGGAGACCCGAATGCCACGTCCTTCCGAGTCCACCCCCTTGATCGGCGTGATCCCCCCGTATGTGCTGGACCGCCTGGCGCAGCATACCGACGCCCGCGTCAGCATGCCCGCCGTCAAGACGCTGATCATCGACCAGCAGCAGCGCAGCCTGCGCGACATGGCCACGCAACCGCCGCGCGCCACGCTTGCGCCAAACGCCCCGCCCGCTCGCCCAGGCACGCCCCAGCGCGCCGTCCATGACGCGCACAACGACACCACGCTACCCGGCACGCTGGTGCGCGCCGAGGGCCGGCCCGCCAGCGGCGACGTGGCGGTGGACGAAGCCTATGCGCATCTGGGCGCTACCTACAAGCTGTTCTGGGACGTCTACAAACGCCACTCCATCGACGGCCACGGCCTGCCGCTGGTGGGCACCGTGCATTACGGCGAAGACTACGACAACGCCTTCTGGAACGGCGCGCAGATGGTGTTTGGCGACGGCGACGGCGAAGTCTTCAACCGCTTCACCGTGGCGGTCGACATCATCGGGCACGAGCTCACGCATGGCGTTATCGATTCCGAAGCGGCCCTGCTCTATCAAGGCCAATCGGGCGCGCTGAACGAATCGCTGTGCGATGTCTTCGGCGCGCTGGTCAAGCAATACGCGCTGGGCCAATCGGCGCGGCAGGCCGACTGGCTGGTGGGCGCCGGGCTGTTCACCGAAAAGATCAACGCCCGCGCCCTGCGTTCAATGTCGGAACCGGGCAGCGCGTATGACGACCCGGCGCTGGGCCGCGACCCGCAACCCGCGCACATGCGTGACTACGTCGATACGCCGCGCGACAACGGCGGCGTCCACATCAATTCCGGCATACCCAACCGCGCGTTCTTCCTGGCGGCCACCGCGCTGGATGGCCCCGCGTGGAAAGGCGCGGGCCGCGTCTGGTACGACACCTTGTGCGACAAGCGGCTGCGCCACGACGCCGACTTCAAAACCTTCGCCGCGTTGACCGTGACGGTGGCGGCCGAACGCTTTGACGCCGCCGTGCAACGCGCCGTGGCGCAGGCCTGGGCGACCGTAGGAGTGCTGACATGATCGAACTGCCTTCTTTGGATCTGGCGCTGCTGGTGCGGCTGACGCGCGAAGGCGGCGTGGCCTACCTGCCCGCGCTGACGCAGCCGCGCAGCATCAATCTGGCCACCTGCCCGGCCGGCGTGCGCCAGGAAGTCTGCGACGCGCTGGAACGCGCGGCCCCGCTGGCCGTGCCCGAATATGGGCAGGCGGGCGGCGACCAGCGCTACTTTCATATCGAAATCGTGATGGACCGCGACGAAGACACGGCGGTGACGTTCGATGTGCCGGAAGCCCAGGCGCCCGACACGCTGGTGCAATTGTGGAAGACGCACGCCCAGCCGCTTGACTGACGCGCCACGCCATCACCCATCACGGCGCCGGCTGCGACCGGGGCATGGCGGCGCGGTAGCCACCGATCTGAATGGCGCGGCCCGCATATGTGCCGATGATGGCCATGGCCACGCACAGCGCCGCGCAAACGCCCAGCGCCACGCCCCACCCGCCCAGGCGGTCATGCGTGGCGCCGACCAGCGCGGGGCCGGTTGCGGCGAACAGATAGCCCACGCATTGCGCCATGCCCGACAAGGCCGCCGCCTGCTGTGCATGGCTGGCGCGCAGGCCCACGAAGGCCAGGCCCAGGATGATGCCGCCGCCCGTGCCCAGGCCCTGCAATACGATCCATAACGTGGCCCAGCCCGGCGCGGCGATCAGTCCGGCAAACGCAACGAACGACGCGGCCGCCGAGCAGAACGCGGCCGCGCGCTGATCCTTCATGCGGCGCACGACGGGCGCCAGGAACAAGGCTGGGCCCGCCGACATCAGTTGCAGCAGCCCGTGCAGGGACCCTGCGCGCTCGGCGGAATAGCCGGCATCGCGCAAGATGGCGGGCAGCCAGCTTACGCCCACATAGAAGACGAAAGAATTGATGCCCAGATACAGCGTGACCTGCCACGCCAGCGGCGAATGCCACAGACGGCCACCGTGCGGGGCGTGCGCGGTGGTGGACGCGGGCGCGGTATGCCCGCCCAATTGCGGCAACCACAACAGCAAGCCCAACAGCGGCACCCCCAACAGGCACAGCGTTGAAAAGCGCCAGCCATCGGCCGACAGATTGGCCAGGGGAATCGCGGCGGCCGACGCCGCGCCGGCCGCGATGCTCATCGTCAACACATAGGCCGAGGTCAGGCCCGCCACGCGTTGCGGGAAGTCGCGCTTGACCAGGCTGGGCAGCAGTACATTGCCGATGGCGATGCCCGCGCCGATGACGGCCGTGCCCGCATACAGGCCCCAGGCCGCGCCATACGGACGCACCAGGATGCCGGCGCAAATCAGCAACAGCGCGCCGAACAGCGTGCGTTCCAGTCCAAAGCGGCGGGCCAGCGCCGCCGAGAACAGCGACACCACCGCGAAGGCAAGCAGCGGCAAGGTGATCAACATGCCGGCGGCTGTGGATGACAGGCCCAGCTGTTCGCGGATCATGCCGATCAGCGGCGGCACACCGGTAATAGGCGCGCGCAGCGCCATGGCAATGCAGAGGATGCCCAGGATGAGCCACGCTGCGCGACTGCCGGCGGGGGGGAATGCAGAGGGAATTTTCGTCATGCCGACAGCTTATCCACACGCAAGCCTGCCGAATTTCGAGACAATGACAAGCTATCCTTTATTTCTGCCAAACCGGTCCGGGCAGTCCGGCGCCTGGGGCGGCCTGCCATGCGACTGAACCTGCCCGCCCCCTTCGACGTCGATTCCCCCACCCAACGCGTGTTCGCCATGCCGGTGGACGCGGCGGACCAGGACAACGAATCCCCGACCCATCGCCACCCCATGGGCCAGTTGGTGCTGGCGCTGCGAGGCGGCGTCACCTGCTCGGTACCGCAGGGGCTGTGGATGGTGCCGCCACAGTGCGGCGTGTGGATCCCGGGCGGCATGTCGCACAGCAATCGCGTTACGGCCAACGGGCTTGTGTACTTTCTGTTTGTGCCGGCAGACGTGGCCGGCCTGCCGACAAACTGCTGCACCCTGACGATCACGCCGCTGGTGCGCGAGCTGATCGTGCACCTGTCGGCGCAGCCCGCCGCCGATCTGGACGCGCCCGTCAACCGCCAGCTGTCGGACGTGCTGATCGAGCAATTGCGGCGCATGCCGGCCGAGCATCTGCACCTGCCGCTATCCGACCACCCCCGCCTGCGCGACATCGCCAGCGCGCTGAACGCCGACCCGGCTGACCGCAGTACCGTCGCGCAGTGGGGCAAGCGCGTCGCCATGAGCGAACGCACGCTGGCGCGGCTGGTGCAGCAGGAAGTCGGCATGAGCTTTGGGCGCTGGCGTCGGCAGCTGCACATCATCCTGGCGCTGCAACGCCTGTCGGCGGGCGTGGGGGGG
>NZ_JBLVOL010000021.1:82784-86440 GCF_053543755.1 Achromobacter semiaridum
GTCGGTGCAGCGCACCGCCGATGACCTGGGCTACGAATCCGTCAGCGCCTTCATCACAATGTTCAAGAAGACGCTGGGCAAGACGCCCGCGCGCTACTTCGCGGACAAGTCGGCGGGGCCGGCGGCGGGGTGACGATGCCGGCTCTTACCGCGGCTTGGGCCCAGCCACGATGAACAGGCGCGGAAACGGCAGCAGCACGGTGCCATCGGCCAGCGCGGGGTAAGCCTCGGCGATCAAGGCCTGATAGCGCGCCAGGAAGCTGGCTTGTTCCGCGGCGTCCAGCTTGTCCAGGTACGGACGCAGCGCGGTGCCCTTGAACCATTCCACCACCGCCGCCGCGCCCGCCAGCGGATGGTGATAAGTGGTACGCCACACGTCCAGCACGCCGCAATGCGGTTTCAGCAATTCGTAGTACCAGGCGGCGCTGTGGCGCGGCGGGTGCTTGACGGCGCCCGTCTTGCTCGCCCACGGCGCTTCGCCCGCCACCTGGCGCGCCAGGCGATGCGCGGGTTCTTCCATGTTGTCAGGCGTTTGCACGGCAAGCAGGCCGCCCGGCGCCAGCTTGCCCACCAGACGCGGATACAGCGTGGCGTGGTCGGGCACCCATTGCAGCGCGGCATTCGCCAGGATGACGTCGTACTGCTCGGGCGGATTCCAGGTGGCGATGTCGGCCAGCTCGAATTGCAGGGCGGGCAGGCGCTTGCGTGCGGCGTCCACCATGTCCTGCGAGCTGTCCATGCCGGTGACCACGGCGTCGGGGTAGCGCTGGGCCAGCACCTCGGTGGAATTGCCCGGGCCGCAACCCAGGTCCACCGCCCGCCCGACTGCCGGGTTCGGCAAGGCGGCGACCAGGTCGCGCACGGGGCGGGTGCGTTCGTTTTCAAACGCGGAGTATTGCTTGGCGGACCAACTGTTGTGGCTCATGGCGGCTCCTGATATCGGGCATCACTGCCCATACGGCTGGACTCTACGCCCTGCTTCGCCATATTACAAATAGGTGAATTTGCAGTTTTTCATATCGGCGATGTATCGCAATGGCGAAAAAAAACCCGCCGGGATAAGCCGGCGGGCTGATGGAAAGCTAGATTACTGCGTCGACATCGTGTCCGAGCGGGTTTTCCACAAGGAGAACAGCACGCCACCCAGGATCAGGCTGAAGGTTACGCCCAGCGACACCGCCGCCGGCACCTTGCCGATGAAGCCGACCAGGAAGATCTTCGTGCCGATAAACACCAGGACCAGGGCCAACGCGTACTTCAGGTAATGGAAGCGATGAATCATGGCGGCCAGGGCAAAGTACAGCGCACGCAAACCCAGGATGGCGAAGATGTTGCTGGTGTAGACGATGAACGGGTCGGTCGTGATGGCGAAGATGGCAGGCACCGAATCCACCGCGAACACCAGGTCAACAAACTCGATCAGCACCAGGGCCAAGAGCAGCGGCGTGGCATAACGCACCTTCTTGGACGTGGCCGGATCCGTCTCGGTCACCATGAACGCATTGCCGCGCAGCCCTTCCGTGACACGCATGTGGCGCTTCAGGAACTTCAGGATCGGGTTGGTCGCGATGTCGGGCGTCTGGTCTGCAATCATCCACATCTTGATGCCGGTGAACACCAGAAACGCGCCGAACAGATACAGCAGCCAGCCAAAATTGCTGACCAGCGCAGCGCCTAGGCCGATCATGATGGCGCGCAACACAATCACGCCCAGGATGCCCCAGAACAACACGCGATGCTGGTACTGGCGCGGAATTGCAAAGAAGCTGAAGATCAACGCAATCACGAACACGTTATCCATGGACAACGATTTTTCGATCATGAAGCCCGTGTAATAGGCCATGCCGCTGGTCGCGCCCATTTGCCACCACACCCAGCCGCCGAACAGCAGCGCCGCGGTGATGTAGCCGGCCGACAACAGCAGACTTTCACGCACGCCGATCTCGCGGTCTTCCTTGTGCAGCACGCCCAGGTCAAAGGCCAGCAGGCTGACGACGATGCCGACGAACAGCAACCAGCTCCAGGTCGGCGTCCCTAAAAAATCGTTGGTGAAGAATGTGATCAAGGTGTCCATGATTGCCCCGCTGTGTTCGAAGGTGCCCATGATCCGGATATGAGGCCAACCGAGAAATCAGCCTGAAAGTGAGTTAAGGTTCGGAAAAACCGAAGAGTCCACGCTCATGCTGAATTACCGTCATCTGTATTACTTCTGGATGGTCGCCAAGGAAGGCGGCTTTTCGCGCGCCGCCGAACGGCTGGACATGGCCATACAGACCATCAGCGCCCAAGTGCGCGAACTGGAAAAGAACCTGGGCCACCAACTGCTCAAGCCGGCCGGCCGGGGCGTGGCGCTGACTGACGCGGGCAAGGCCGCTTTCGCGCGCGCCGAAGAGATCTTCCAGATCGGCCATACCTTGCCTCAGGAAGTGCGCGCGGCCGCCACCAAGCCGGTCATCCGGCTGTCGGTGGGCCTGTCGGACGGCATTTCCAAGCTGGCGGCGCACGCCCTGCTTGGCCCCGTGCTGGACACGCCCGACCTGCGGTTAACTTGCCACGAAGGTGAGGTTCAAGAGCTGCTGGGCGAACTGGCCCAGCACCATCTGGACCTGGTGCTGGCCGGCCAGGGCGCACCCGCCAACCCCAACCTGCGCCTGACCAGCGACCGGCTGGTGTCGTCACCCGTGGACTGGTACGGCCCGGCCCGCCTCGTGCGCAAGGCCGACACGCTGGACTTCCCACGCTGCCTTGCGCGGCTGCCCGTGCTGCTGCCCACCGGCCATTCCGTGCTGCGCCAGACGCTCGACCGCTGGTTCAGCGAACAAGGCGTCTTGCCCAACGTCGTTGGCGAATTCGAGGACAGCGCGCTGATGTCGGTATTTGCCGCGCGCGGCCTGGGCGTATTCCCGCTAAGCCGCCTGGGCGGCGATGACATCGGCTTGCTACGCGGCCTGCGCCCCCTGGCCCGCCGCGACGATGTCCACGAAGAAATCCACGCCATCCGCAACCGGCGTGGCCAGCATCATCCGCTGGTCCAGGCGGTGCTGGCGCACGCCAAGACTTCGGTTTTTTCGTAATGTTTGTCACACGCACTCTGGTTTTTTAGAAATAGAATTCGCTTTATCGTGGACCCTCTTTTGAATCGGAGTACCACTGCAATGAAGAAAATCATCTGGCTCACCTTCGCCGTGCTGGCCGCGCTTTGGACGGGGCTGGTGGCGCTGACCCTGCAATTGACCGACTGGGTGCTGGCCACCATCGCCACGGCCCAGGTGCCGGGCACGGCGCTGGACACGTCCCAATGGGTCGCGCCGGCGTGGGCGGCGGGCTGGCTGGACCCAGCCTGGTTGCAGACGCTGCAAGGCGGTCTGATATGGGCCGCGCAGGGCCTGAACCAGGTCCTGCCCGTGGCGGGCAGCCTGGGCACGCTGATCGCGGTGGTCGGCTGGATCTTCTGGGGCTTCATCATGGCCGGGCTGCTGGTGCTGGCGCTGATCCTGCACTGGCTCGCGGGCAAGCGCGAGCAGGCCAGCGCGGCCCAAAGCCGTCAAGTGGTGTAATAAGCGCGGCAACGCGCCGCCCGGCACGCTGCCTGCCACCAGGAGCGCGCCGTGCCCCCCCAATCGGTCCCACCCGTGTCACCCTTGGACAAGCCAGGC